>JBEIVK010000972.1:0-1604 GCA_040373935.1 Alphaproteobacteria bacterium | reverse complement strand
CGCCGCGGGCGCCACGGCCGAGGCCTGGCGCACGTATCAGGCGGTGCTGCTGGACCCGGCGGCCCCGGTCGATGCCGAGCTTCTCGTCCGCCTCGTCGCCGCGACCGAAGGGCTGCCCGCGGTGGCCACTTATGCCTCGCGGCTGGGCCCGCGGCTGGGGCCCGACGGCCCCGCCGAGCTGGCCGCCGCGCTCGCCGCCGCCGGCGGGCCGCCCGTGTAGAGGCGAGGCACCCGGGCGTTGATGGCGGTGAGGATCTCCCAAGGGATGGTGCCAGCACGGGCCGCCAGCTCCTCGGCCCGCACGGCGCACCCGCCCTGCTCGCCCAGAAGCACGACCTCGTCGCCGTTCCAGGCCTCGCCCCACCCCACCGACACCATCAGCTGATCCATGCACACCCGGCCGATGACCGGCCGGCGCTGGCCGCGCAGCAGCACCTCCGCGCCGCCCGCACCCAGGGCGCGCAGGTAGCCATCGCCGTAGCCGACGGGGACGGTCACCACCCGCGTGGGCTCGGACGCCCGCCACGTGGCGCCGTAGCTGACGGACTCTCCGGGCAGCACCACCTTGAAGAAGACGACCTTGCTCGTCCAGGAGAGGGCCGGCTGCACCGGCAACCGCACCGGGAAGTCTGCGCTCGGATGCACGCCGTACAGCAGCAGCCCCGGCCGCACGAGATCCAGCCAGGAGTCCGGGTGCTGAAGGATGCCGCCCGTCGCCGCGGCGTGCCGGGGCGGACACGGCGCCCCCAGCCGCGCGTAGGCGTCGAGGGCATCCGCGAAGCGCGCGAGCTGGGTGCGGGTGAAGGACGGCTCCGCCTCGTCGCTGGTGGCGAGATGGGTGTAGACGCCCTCCACCGCGACGTTCGTGCAGCGCAGGCTCTCCTCGATGAGACGCGATGCGCCGCTCCAGCGCACCCCGATGCGGCCCATGCCGGTGTCAATCTTGAGATGGACCCGCGCTTTTTCTGGACGGCCGGCCGCCGCGGCGTCGATCGCCCGCAGCTTGTCGATGGAGCTGGCGGTGAGGCTGAGCCCGGCGTCCAAGAACAGCGGGATCTGTTCCCCGACGATGCCACCCAGAACGAGGATGGGCACGCGCACGCCGGCCTGGCGCAGCACCAGCCCCTCCTCCAACACCGCCACGCCGAAACAGGGCGCGCCCGCCGCCTCCAACGCACGGGCGACCGGCACCAGCCCGTGCCCGTAGGCGTTGGCCTTGAGGATGGGCATCACGGCGCGCCCACCGACATGTGCGCGGATGGTGGCGAAGTTGCCGACCAACCGCGCGAGGTCCACCACGACATGCGTCGGGCGGACCACGCCGGGCGGGCCATCCGGGGCGGGATCGAGCGTCCAGTCCATGCCGCAGCCTATCCGGCGGGCCCTCGGCGCGCGGCCCGAGACCGGGTAGGACACGGCATGCGGTGGTGGATCTGGGGCATCGGCGGGGCCTGCGCGGGCGCCGGGGCGGCGGCCCTGGGGCGCGCGGCGGCCATCGGGGCCATCTCGGGGCTGGACATCCCGTTCACGCCGGATGCCGGTGGGCTCGGCGCGGTGGCCGCGGTTGGCGCGGCGGCCGGCCCGCTCGCGGCGCTGCTGGGGGG
>JBEIVK010000806.1:0-1996 GCA_040373935.1 Alphaproteobacteria bacterium | reverse complement strand
CGCGCGCCCGCCGGCGGCGCCGGCGGGCCCAGGGCGTTGCGGGGGCGGCGAGCCCCCGCCCCAAGATGGACGAACCCATGGGACGATCGCCCGAATCGCGCCTCGGGTGCGCTCAGCCCCCGCGCAGGGCCCGGCCGAGCGTGAGCCCGGCGGTGGCGGCGAGGACCGTGCCGAGCACGCTGCCGAGGGCGAGGGCGGTGGCCGGGCCGGGCGACGGGCCCGCGAGCCGCGCGGTGTCGACGGCGAAGGCCGAGAAGGTGGTGAAGCCGCCGAGCAGGCCGCCGCCGAGCAGGAGGCGGAGGCGGGTGGACTCGGGGCCGGGGAGGGCGCCGACGAGCAGGCCAAGCAGCGCGCTGCCGGCGATGTTCACCGCGAGGGTGGACCAGGGGGCGCCGAGCCCGAGCAGCGCCTCGGCGCGGGCGACGACCAGGACGCGCAAAAGAGCCCCAGCGCCGCCCGCCGTGAAGATGCCGGCGGCCAGGGGGAGATCCAGGTGGGTCATCCGCGGGCGGGCAGCACGAACAGGAGGATCGGCACCGCGATGCCGACGCCGACGAGCAGGCCGGCGGCAAAGGCGAGGGCGAGGGCGCGGCGGCTGGCCGGGCGCGGCGGGGGCGCGGCGGGCCCCGTGGGGGCGCGGTCGGGCGCGGGGCTGAGGCGGGAGGGGGAGTCGGGCTCCGGGCCGGTGGCGCCGGGGGTGGCGGCGCCTTTGCCGCCGCGCTCGACCATGATGCGGCCGGTGTCGCCGCGCGTGCGGTCTGGCGATTCGTCGCGGGTGGCGGCGAGCAGGCGGGGGATCGTGCGGTCCGCCCAGTCGCGGAGGAGGGGAGGCGGCAGCGTGGACCGGAGGCGGCGGAGGCGGCGCTCGACGGTGCCGGCGTCGGGGCGGTCCGAGGGCTCGTAGGCGAGCATCTCGAGCAGGAGCGTCTTGATTTGCTGCTCGGACTCGCGCACTTCGGGGGCGTCGTCGTCGGCGATGGTGCGGCGGACGGTCTCCAGGACGGTGCTGAGGAAGCGGGCGTGCTCGGGGGCGGTGCCGGGCGGGTCTGGGAAGCGCTTGCGGGTGAGGAGGTTGGCGAGCACGAGGCCGAGGGCGTAGACGTCGCCTTGGTGCGTCTCGGTGCCGCGGCGGCGCTCGGGGGCCATGTACCGCGCGCTGCCCATGACGAACTCGCGCTCGTCTTCGCTCTCGCGGGTGATGAACTCGGCCTGCGCGACGCCGAAGTCCAGCAGCTTCACCTCGGCTTGGCGGGGTGATGCGGATGTTGGAGGGCTTGATGTCGCGGTGGACGAGCTTGAGCGGCTCGGCGCCCTCGGTGGGGCGCGCGCGGTAGGCGGCCTCGAGCGCGCCGGCGACCTCCTCGAGCATCTCCAGGGCGGCGCCCACGGGGACCCGCCCGGCCTTGATCGTGGTGCTGAGGTCCACCCCCTCCACGAACTCCATGACGACGCCCCAGCCTTCTTCGAGCAGGACGAGGCTGTTGACGCCGACGATGGCGCGGTGGCGAAGCAGGCCGAGGACCCGGGCTTCGTCGCGCATGCGGCGCGCGATGCCGTCGGCCGCCTCGCCCTGGTAGGACATCACCTTGAGGGCGACTTGCTTGGAGAACCCGCCGGCGTCCGTCATTTCGGCGCGGTAGACGGTGCCGAAGCCGCCCCGGCCGAGGGTCTCGAGGATCTTGAAGCTGCGTCGCTGGGCCACGGGTCTCCGGGGGCGGCATGCGAATGATGCCATACACGGCGCGGGGCTGCGCTCAGGGGATCGCGGACGCGTCCAGCAGGCCGCCCCAGTCCTGGGAGAAGGCCGGTTCGGCGCCCAGTTGATCGAGGAGCGCGCGGGCGGGCCGCATGGACGGGTCGGCCGCGAGGACGGCCGTCGCGAGGCGGCGGGCGGCGTCCACGTCGCCGCAGAGGGCGCGGCTGGTGGCCTCGTTGCTGCGGCCGGCGTGGGCGTAGGACCAGCGCGCCGCGCTGCCGAGCAGGAGCCCGCGCCCGG
>JBEIVK010000610.1:0-2881 GCA_040373935.1 Alphaproteobacteria bacterium | reverse complement strand
CGCGGCTCCAAGGTCGGCACGCCCGTCGCCGCGGACCAGGTGCGGCCGTGGTCCGCGGACTGCCGCAGGTACGCCACGTCCACGGTATCCGACCGCGACATCAGCTGATGGATCGAGAGCAGCTCCCGCCCAGCCGGCCGCGTGTAATAGGAGGCCGCAAGGACGGCGACGCCGGGTCCAGGGGAAGCGAGAAACAGCTCGCGCCGCACCTCCGCACCGGCCGCCGGGCCCCCAAGGGCGAGGACGGCCAGCAGGAGCGGGGACCAGTACCTCGCCATCACCCCGCCCTCAGAAGCGCGTGCCGACCGCGAAGCGGAAGCTGCGCAGGTCACCCTTGCTCTGCAGGCCCTCCATAATCTGCCGGTTGGCAGCATTGCGAACGTTCAGGCTGAAGGTGCACGGCCGACCCAGCAGACGGGTCCCGTAAGTGGCGCCCAAGTCCAAGCGGGTATAGCCAGGGATGAAGTTGGTCACCTGCCCGGTCACGCCGCTGATACTGTCCGCCCGGCGGCCATCCACCCAGACAATCCCGTTGGTCAGCCCGAGCCCGGCGAGGGGACCGCTGGCCAAGGTGTACTTGTGGAACAGGCTCCCGTTCGCCCGCGGCCGGCCCGTAATCGGCCCGCCATTGCGGACGCGATTATCCGGCGCCACCAGCTGGGTGTCGATCCGCGAGAAGGTCAGCGAGGCCTGATATCCCGCAAACGGCCGCGCCAGCGCCTGCACCTCGAAGCCCCGCGACTCCTCCCCGTTGTCCTGCGTACTGCGTGCCCCGCTCGGCAGCGAACCCAGCACCGCGATGATCTCGGAGTCAGCCAACTGCCGCCGCGTGTTGCGCCGGTCCAACTCGAAGACCGCCGCCTCGAGGGTCAGCCGGCCGCCCAGCAGCGAGGACTTGATCCCCGCCTCCAGCGACTCGCCCGACTCAGGTTTATCCAACAGGCGGCCATAAACATCGATGCCGGTCGGCACCCCCGAGAACGAATCGCTGGCCGAGACATAGAAGGACAGCGCTGGCACCGGCCGGTAGAGCAGCCCCACGGTGGAAGAAGTGGCGTTCTCGATCGGCAGGGCCTGCGGAGCCAGCGCGGCGGAGGTCGTCCCAGTGAGGGCATTGTTCTCCCCGTGGTCCCGACGCACGCCGGCCAGTAGGTGCCAGCGATCGTTGGCGGTGCTGACGACGTTGGTGAAGGAAATGGCGCCCCGAATGAGCCGCTGATCGACGTAAGAGTTCGGACTGGAATAGCGCGTGAGATCGGTCATCTCCCGCCACGCCGGCTGGAAGTCAGAGGCGAACAGCGGCCCGGTGGCGGAGGTAGGGAACTTGTACCGGGTGAGCGCGTTCGGGTTGGTCGAAGGCGCCGCACCCAAAGTGGTGCTGGTCGAGTTCGGGGTATCGGCCCGGTCGCGCCAATTCCGGGACTCGATGCGTTCGACGCCCAGAATGGCCTCGTGCCGGAGTCCAGCATACTGGAACTGACCACGCAGGTCTGCCTGGTAGGTCCAGATATCCCAGGTCTCGTCGTCCTTGGTCGCGGACCAGCGGATCTCATCGGCCACGACATTGCCGGCCACATTGCCCGCCGCCGGGTTGAGGAACCGGGCGATGACGGTGGAGGCGCTGCCCGAAAGGCGCAGGTCGCGGCGGTCGCTGCGGGACCAGAGGGTGGCGGCCCGCGTCGAGAAGGTGCGGTTGAAGCGATGCTGCACATCGAGGCCAGCGCGGTACACCTCCTGGGTGCGGAGATTGTTCGGCCCGAAGGGATTGAAATCCCACGGCAGGATCTCCTCCGGCACGTAGCCGAAGGCGTAGGCCCCCGCCGCCGGCGCCGCGGTCGCGCTGGTCGCGGTCGCCGTGGTCGGGATGCGGATGCCCGGGATCGCGATGGCGACGTTGCCCTCGTACTTGATGCTCTCGGCGCGGAGATTGACGATCGTCTCGGGCGCAAACCGATACACCGCGGCGGCATAGGCCACCTTGCGGCGGCTGCTCTCCCACGGGCGCCAGCTATTGCCGTCTTGGTACGCGAGGGCGGTGCGGAGGGCGAACTGCCGCGACGGCGCGAACGAGGCATCCAACTCACCTCGGACGTAATTCCACGAACCGACCGTAAGCTTGGTCGTGGTCTCGTTACGCGTCCGCGGGCGCTTGCTGATCTGGTTGATCATCCCACCCGGCTCCACAACCCCCGCCAACAACGAGCTCGGCCCGCGCAGCGACTCCACGCGATCGACCGTCAGGGTGTCGCTGATCATTCCCACAAAACCTTCCTTCACACCGTCGCGGTAATGCCGGTTCTGCCGCATCCCGCGGACGGTGAAGGTATTGTTGTCGAACACCGCGTCCTGCTTGCCCTGCGAGGTCACGCCCGTGAGGAACGCGGCCGCGTCCGACAGGTTGTCCGCCCCGAGGTCGGCCAGAAACTCACTGGTCAGCACCTGGATCGAACGCGCCAGGTTCTGGATCGGCACGTTGGTGCGCGTCCCGGAAAGGGAACTGGCCGCCGCCCAGGTGTTGTCGGCCGAGCTGGTGACGGCGAACTCGGGCAGGGCGATGACCTCCTCCGCGGGCGGGGTCGCGGGGGCGGCAGCCCACACCGGCGCCAGGGCGCCCAAGACAAAGCCAAGAACGGCACGGGAAAAGCGGAACGGGAGGGACATAAGGGTTAGACGACAGGTGTTGGTGCGGTGGGGTTCCGCGATGAGCGTCCCCGGAGGGAGCGTAAGGCAAGCCCCGAAACCGCCCCGCCCGCCCCTCCCTGCAGGCGATTGGCATCGCGGGTGAAAAAAGCATCGCCGCCCCTGCCGTGCCCGCCCAAGTACGGGCCGCCGATGAACACGCCCCTTCCCCCCCTCCCGGCAGCACCCACCCCGGGCCAGT
>JBEIVK010000207.1:0-6452 GCA_040373935.1 Alphaproteobacteria bacterium | reverse complement strand
GGGCCGGCGGGGAGGGCCTCGCCGCGGAAGACCTCGCCGGCGAGGAGCTGCTGGCCGAGGACGGGGACGGCGCGGAGGGCGCTGCCGGGGCGGGCCGGGTTGAGGCTCAGCACGAGGCCGGGGAGCATGGGCAGGATGAGGGTGGCGCCGAGCCAGGTCTGCGCTTCCTTGAAGGAGCGGGCGAAGGCGGCGATGAGGAGCTGCGTGGCGGCCGCGAAGGGGGCGAGCGGGGCGCAGACCGCGAAGAGCAGGAGCGCGGCGCGGGCGTCGAGGGCGGCGCGCACGCCGAGCAGCTCGAGGGGCACTTGGCGGAGCACGAGCACGACGGCGGCGAGGGTGAGGGCGGTGCCGACGAGCCCGAAAAGGGTGGCGGCGAGGAACTTGCCGGCGGCGAGGGCGGTGCGCGGGGCGGGCGTGAGCAGCAGGGGCTCGAGGGACTTGCGCTCGCGCTCGCCGGCGGTGGCGTCGATGGCGAGGTAGAGGCTGCACAAAAAGGCGGCCATCACGACGAACATCACGGCCATCTCGAGCAGGCGGGCGCCGCGGCTCTCCGGGGTCGCCAAGTCCACCTCGTCGATGGAGAGGGGCTGGGCGAGGGCCGGGCTGACGCCGCGGGCGAGCAGGCGCAGCGTGGCGGCCTGGCCGGCATATGCGCCGAGCAGGGCGCGGGCGCGCTCGGTGTCCGTGCGGGCGGCGGACCGGGAGGCGTCGACGATGAGGGAGACGGGCGCGGGGCGGCCGGCGGACCAGTCTTCGGCGTAGGTGGGCTCGATGCGGAGGACGACGTCCACCGCGCCGGAGCGGACGGCGGCCTCCGGGTCGTCGGGCGGGGGCACGACCTCGACGCCAGCCCCGCGCAGGAAGTCGAGCAGGGCGGGGGCGTGCGCGGCGCCGTCGACCGGGAGCACCAGCGGGCCGCGGGTGTCTTCGTCTTGGGCGATGCGGGTGAGCATGAAGCCGATGAGGACGGGCCCGAGCAGCGGGAAGAGCAGGGCGCTGGCGAGGGCCCGGCGGTCCCGCAGGCCATCGAGCAGCTCCTTCCAGAGCACGACGAGGAGGGCGGCGCTCATGCGGGCTCCGGGGCCGGGCCGGTGAGCGCGACGAAGGCCTCTTCGAAGGTGGCGGCGCCGGCCTGGGCGCGCAGGGCCTCGGGCGCGCCGGCGGCGACGACGGTGCCGCGGGCGACGACGACGACGGTGTCGCAGAGGGCGGCGACCTCGGCCATCAGGTGGCTGGAGAAGACGACGCAGCGGCCGTCGTCGCGCAGGCGGCGGATGAGCGCGCGCACGGCGCGGGTGGACATGACGTCCAGGCCGTTGGTGGGCTCGTCGAGGAGGACGGTGCGCGGGTCGTGCACGAGGGCGCGGCCGAGCGCGACCTTCATGCGCTCGCCTTGGGAGAAGCCGCCGACGCGCCGGTGGCGGACGGGGGTGAGGTCCAGCAAGGCGCAGAGGGCGTCGATGCGGGCGGCGAGGGCGGCGCCGGAGAGGCCTTGCAAGCGGCCGAAGTAGGCGATGTTTTCTTCGGCGGTGAGGCGCGGGTAGAGGCCCAGCGCGTCGGGCAGCACGCCCATTGAGCGGCGGGCGGCCAGCGGGTCGGCCGCGACGTCCACGCCGTCCAGCCAGACCTGGCCGGCGTCGGGACGCACGACGCCGGTGACCATGCGGAGGGTGGTGGACTTGCCGGCGCCGTTGGGACCGAGCAGCCCGGTCACCGCGCCGTCCGGGGCGTCGAAGCTGACGTCGGCCACGGCTTGCACGGGGCCAAACGCACGGCGGAGGCCAGCGGCGCGGATCACGGGCGGCTCCCGAGCGGGCCGACCGATGGGGCCGGCGGCCGGAGGGTGGAGAGGCAGGACGGGTCCAGCGCGGATGGGTCGGCCGTGTCGAAGAAGGACTCGACGAGGGTGGGCGCGCAGCCGAGGCCGAGGGTGCCGTGGGCGGCGCCGGGCACGGTGAGGCTGCGGGACCGGGAGAGGGTGGCCGCGGCGTCGGCCGCGTGGCGCGGCGGGGTCACCGGGTCGCGCGCGCCGGAGAACAGCAAGGTGGGGATGTCGCTCACCACCGGGTCTGCGTGGCCGGGGGCCGGCGGGCCGGCCGGCCAGCGCGCGCAGATGCTGGCCATGGAGGTGACGAGGCCGTCGCCGAGGAAGGTGCCGGCCACGGCGGCGCGGTGGGCCTCGATGTCCACCCGGGGCAGGTCTTCGGCGCAGACGACGGAGAGCAGCAGGCCCGTGCTCATGCTCTCGGCCGCGCCCTCGCCCATGGCGGCCGACATGGCGACGAGGGGGGTGAGGTCCCCGTCGGCGGCTTGCTGCAAGGCGACCGGCAGGTGGGCCGCGAGCCCCGGCAGGTAGAGCGCGTTGCGCACGGCGCCGGCGAGCCCGGCCCGGCCAACGGTGACGGTGGACAGCGCGCCCGTGCGCGGGTGGGCGAGGGGGGCCGGGGACTCGGCGCGGGCGAGAGCGCCGGCGAGGGCGGCCGCCGGGTCTGGCACGGCGGCGGCGCAGGCGGCGTCGGCCGCGCAGTCCGCGAACCACGCGTCCAAGGCGGACTGGGCGTCGGTGGCGAAGGACGAGAACAGCGGCAGGGGCGGCGGCGCCACGCCGTCGAGCACGGCGGCCCGCACGCGGCCGGGGTGGCGGCGCATCACGGTGAGCGCGAGGCGGGTGCCGTAGCTCACGCCGACGAGGTTGATGTCCCCGTGGCCCAGGGCGTCGGCCACGCGTAGGAGATCGTCGGCGATGGCGTCGGTGGTGAAGGCGGCCGGCGGGTGGGGCAGGGCGTCCAGGCAGGCCGCGAGGTCGGCGTCGCTGGGCGTGTCGTCGAAGAGCGCGGCGAGGCTGTCGGCGTCGGCGGGGGGCGCGCAGTCGAGCGGGGCCGAGGCGCCGGTGCCGCGGATGTCGACGAAGATGAGGTCGCGCTGGCGCTGGCTGCGCGCCAAGCCCGGCAGCGCGAGGGCGATGACCTCGGTGGCGGCCTGGCCGGGGCCGCCGGCCAGGAAGTAGATCGGGTCTGGGGACGGATCGGGGCGCACGGCCGGCACCACGACGACGCGCAGGCCCAGCGTGGGGGAGGCCGGGTCGTCGGCGCGCAGCGGCACGGGCACCGTGGCGCAGCGGGTCTCGGCGTCGACCCCGCGCAGGTGGCAGGGCGTGGGAACGAGCGGGGCGGCGGGCGCCGGCCCGAGGCCTGTGCAGGCGCCGAGGAGGCCGCAGGACATGAGGAGGCCGCGCATCGGGTCCGGGCTATCGCGGAGCGCGCGGCGGCGCCCGCGGTGACGGATCGGTGACGGGGGCCGGCGGGGGACTGGCCGCCGGCCGCAGGGGGTTTACCCGAACGGAGAGGACCGCATGCGCTCCCCCTTCTTCGTGCTCGCCGTTGGTCTGGCCCTCGGCGCGGCCCCCGCTGCCGCGCACGAGGTGGATCCCCTGACGGGCCGGGGCTCCCCGCTCCCGGACGCTGCTCCCGTCGCCAATGCTCTGCTGGATGGCATCCTCGCCGATGCCGCCGCCGCCACCAACCGCCGGTTGGGGTGCGGCGCGGCCCCGGCGCGGGCCCAGCGCGTGCTCGCCGCCCAGGTGCACCGGCGCACGGGCCCGGATGAGCTGGTCTGGCACGAGGGCTTTCGGCGGGCCTTCGGGCACGGGCGCTACTCGGCGCTGCTCGAGACGGACCCGCGCATCGCCCGCCTCGACTTCCCCCACCGCGAGGACCTCTTCGGTGACATCGGGTTGCGCCAGTCGGTCCTCCTCCACACCATCGGGCCGGCCTCCACGGTCAACCTCGCGGGGGTGTGGGTGGGCACCGACAAGGTCAACCACTTCTTCGCCGAGGGCTACACCTACGCGCGCAAGTCCGACTGGGGGCTCGACCCGGCGCGTGCGTACCGCTGGGGCACCCGCACGGAGCGCACCTACTACGGCAAAGCAACGAGCAAAGCTTTCAGTTGGGCAGACCTGGAGGCCAACGCGGCCGGCTACCGTTTCTACACCGGGCTGCTTGAGCCGGGCAGCGCGCTCGGGCTGGACGCCGCGGGCTGCGTGGTGCCGGTGCGGGCCTGGGACTGGGCCGCGGTCGTCGCGCCCACGTGGGACGAAGCACAAAACCCGCCGCACTACACGCGGCCCATCCAAGACGCCATCTCCGACGTCCTGGAAGACCGCCGCGAGGAAGCCTGTGCGGCGTGGGAGGCCTTGGGGGGCGAGGCCTACTCGGCGCGGCTCGAGGCCACGCTCACCGAGGTCCCGGCCGTCGTCGTGGGCCGGCACCCGCCTCGAAAAGACCCGTACACCCTCGGTGCCCTGTGTGGCGGCGAGCGGAGCGCGTCGGTCGACGCGCCGCCGGCGGGCGCGCCCGAGGCGCGCGGGGCCGGTGCGTTGGTGCGTCGGGCCGTGGGCGCGCGCGGGCGGGCGGGGCGCGCGGGGCCGGGCTAGGGCGGCTCACCGGAGTCGCCCATGCATGCCGCCCGCGGTTACGCGCCGTTCCATCAAAGTGAAGAGCAAGACGATGTTCTCGCCGGTGCGGTCGCGGTGGCCGCGGCTGCCCCCGGCCAGGTCGCCGTGTTCGACCTCGACGGCTGCCTCTTCGACAACCGGCCCCGGATCGTGCGCATCTTCCACGCGCTGGCCAGCCGGCACGACCTGCCAGATCTGCTTCGCGTGCGGCCGGAGCACTTCGCGTCCTGGGACCAGCGGGACACCCTGCGCGCGGCGGGCCTGGACGAGGGGCGCATCGCTGCGGTGCTGCCGCGCTTCCAGCGTGTGTTCCAGCACCAGTTCTTCAGCAGCGCGTTCTGCCGCTTCGACGACGCCATGCCCGGCGCTGCCCGGCTGGTCTGGGAGGTGTACCGGGCGGGCGCATCGGTGGTGTACCTGACCGGCCGGCACGAGGAGATGCGCGCGGGGACGCTGGAGGCGCTGTCGGACTGGGGCTTCCCGGTGCAGCGCCCGCGCACCGCCTTGCTGTGCAAGCCGGACATGGGCACGGACGACACGGCGTTCAAGGACGAGGCGCTGCGGGAGATCGCGCTGCTCGGGGTGCCTGTGTTGTTCTTTGACAATGAGCCTGCGAACTGCAATGTCTTCGCAGCTCGGCACCCGGGGGCGCGGGTGGTGTGGGTGGAGACGGACCACAGCCCGCGCCCGGACCGGGTGCCGGCCGAGATGCCGCGGGTCCGGGGGTTTTTGCGCACGACCGACGCGACCTGAGCGCGAACGCCGGCGGGGCGACAGGAAGGGGGCGTTGCGGGGGAAACCTTGGTTTCCCCTGCCCCAAGTGCAATGGCCCGCGCGGGGTGGGCCGCGGCGTGGCGGAGGCGTGGCCGGCGGATAGCGGTCGGTGGCCGGTGGCCGGTGGCCGGTGGCCGGTGGTCAGTGGTCGGTGGGGCCTGGGCCGTCGTCGGTGTCGGCGCTGCCCGCGACCGGCCCGGCGTGGTGCAAAACGACCCGCCAGCCTGCCGGACCGCGCACGAGGAGCTGGGTGGCCACCGAGACGCCGGCGGCGCGCAGGCCCTCGCTGACGGCGAAGGTGCGCTCCAGGCAGGTGTGGCGGGCGACATCCCCGAACACCTCGAGCGAGACCTCGGTGGTGTCCACGTGGAGAAGCTGCGTGCCGGCGAAGATCGCGCGCCACGACGCCGCCACGGCGTCCCAGCCGGCCATCGGGTCCCAGCCTGGGTGCACCGCCAAGTCCCCCGCGGACTGGCGCCACACGGCCGCCATCGCGGGGAAGTCGAGCGCGCCCAGGGCCACGTAAAACGCGCGGACCACCGCACGGACCGCGGCCTCGGGGGAGTCGTCGGACATGGCGGCCTACAGCACGAAGTAGAGGGACAGACTGGCAGCCGAGAGGCCGGCCATCGCATAGGAGCCGTAGCCCAGGGCCCGCTGCCGCGCCCATGCGGCGTCGAGCGCGGACTTCGAGTCGGCCGCCTCCATCTGGGGCGATTGGGCGAGCGCGCCCCAGGCCCCCAAGCCGGCCGCCGTGGCGGCGCCGAGGCCGGACCAGAGCAGCCAGGGCTTGCGCACGCGCGCGACGGGCGCGGGTGGCGTGGGGGCGAGCGGGCCGAAGTCGATGCGGAGCTGCTCGCCCGGATCGGTGAGCAGCACGGTGCGCCCGGCGAGCGCGAGGTCTCCCACCGATGGATCGAGCACCTGGACCACGTGAAAACCGAGCGGCACCGGTGCGGGGAACGCGGTGGGCACGCCGTCCAAGAGGGTTTGCAGCGCCGGATCCGGGGCGGGCTCGAGCAGCAGCAGGCCATCGCCATCCGGCAGCGTGGCAGCGGCGGCGATGCGCTGCGTCTCGGGCGGGAAGAGCGGGTTCCACTCGGCGCCGCGGATGCCCTGCGCGGAGGCGAAGGCCCACGCGGCGTCGGCGTCGCGGCCGAGGCTGAGGTACGCGACCCCCCGGGCGTTCAGCAGGCGGGCGAGCAGGGCCGGCGGGGCCGCG
>JBEIVK010000564.1:0-3152 GCA_040373935.1 Alphaproteobacteria bacterium | reverse complement strand
GCGGGCGCGGGGGCTCCTGGGCGCCGGGGTGGTGGCGGCGGGGAGGGTGGAGGTGGCCACGCTCACGCCGGCCCGCGTGCCGGTGCCGCTGTCCGACGCGCGCATCCCGTCCGCGTCCGCGGCGCTGGCCGAAGACCCGACGCCCGGCGCCGTGCTGGACCTCCCGCTGGCCCTGCCCAACCTGGAGCGCGCGGTCTACGTCTGGGCGGCGACGGCGCACGGGCGGCCGGTGCCCTGGGGCCTCAACGACCCGATGCCGGCGTTCTTGCTGGGCAACCGGCTGACGGCGACGCTGCTGCGGGTGGAGGCTGGGCGGGCGTGGACCTTGCCGGGCCGCGTCCCGTCGCTGGATCTCGTGGTGGCCGGGCGGGCGCTGGCGCGCCGGGGGCTGCGCTATGTCGTCCTGCACGAGCGGCTGCTGCCGGCCTTCAAGAGAGAGCAGGTGGAGGCCATCCTCACCGGGCTGTGGGGGGAGCCGGCGCGCCACCCGGCCGACGGACTGCTCGTGTGGGTCGTGCCGGCGCCCGCCGACGGCGCGGCGGACGGCGCGGAGGCGGCGTCCCCATGACCCTCTACTGGCAAGAGCTGCGCCTGCTGCTCGCCGGGCCGCGCCTGCCGCGCGCGCTGGGGGATCTGGGCCTCGCCGCGCTGTGGGGCCTGGTGCTCGCCGTGGTCATCACCTGGCCCACCGCGCGCCACATGGGCGAGATCGTGCTGGGCGGCGGCGAGCTGGGCGGCTGGATGTGGCGCACCTGGTGGCACGCCACGGAGGTCGCGGCGCTGGCCGAGATGGACGACGTGGCGCTGCCCGAGCGGCTGCTCGCCCTGGTGAGCCTGGGCCGCTACCCAGAGACGGGCAACATCCTCGACATCCTCCTGCTGAGCATCCCGCTGGAGGCGCTGGCCGGCTTCCCGCAAGGCCACAACCTCAAGGTGCTCGTCATCCTGTGGGGCAACGCGGTCTGCGGCTGGGTGCTGGCCCGCAGCCTCACGGACAGCCGCGGGGTCGCGGCGGCGGCGGCGGCCCTCGCCGTCTACAACCCGCTGGTCTTGCAAGACGTGGACCGCACGGGCCTGCGTCAGGTCTTGCTCTGGTGGATGCTGCTGTTCCCGGTGTTCTTCCAGCGGGCGGCGCGCAGCGCCCACGCGCTCGACGGCGCGCTGCTCGGGGTCGTCTTCACGCTGGTCAGCGCGTCCTACTGGTTCTACGGCCTGTTCACCGGCCTGCTCAGCGTGTTCCTGCTGGGCGGCCACCTCGTCGCGGCCCGCCCCTCGGCCCGCGCCCTGCTGGGATGGGCGGCCCCGGCGGCCGCGGTGGCGCTGGCCGGGGTGGGCTTCTTCGTGAGCCCCTACCTCAGCACCGGCGCCGAGGACGCGGGGCAGGGCGGCGTCGAGCGCCTGCCCGAGCTGTCGTTTTTCCTGCCGTTTCCGGCCTACGACACGCTCGCCGAGACGCCCACCCGCCCGTCCAACTACCGCGAGAACGTCCTCGCGTCGCTGCACCGCACGATCGAATCGGCCTGGCCGGGCGACACGCTGTGGAACCTCTTCCACGGGCCCGAGGGCTGGCCGGTGGTGCTGCTGGCGCTCGGGCTGCTGCCGGCGCTGCGCTTGCGGGCCGCGCGCCCCTGGGCCCTCGCCTTCGCGTTCTTCTACCTGGGCACCCTCGGCCCCTGGCTCAAGCTCGGCGCGCTCAAGGACGCCGGCGAGGTGGCGACCTGGGGCGGCGACACGGTGCTTCGGTTGCCGTTCACGCTGTACTTCCAGTTCATCCCGGGCATGGCGCGCATGTTCGCGCCGTACCGCCTCGCGAGCGGCGTGGTCGTCTGCGGCATCGTGCTGCTCGCGCTGGGCCTCGGCGGCTTCACGGGCGCACGGCGCACGGCGCTCGTCACGCTGTTCCTCACCGGGCTCGGCTTGCAGACCTTCCTGCGCGTCAACCTCGACAAGGCCGAGCGCGACGAGAACGGCCTGCTCGTGTGGCGGCTGCCCACCGAGGTCATCGCCATTCGCGTGCCCGCCTTCTACCGCTCCTTGGACCCGAAAGGCTGGGAGGGCATCATCGAGCTGCCGCTGGACCAGCAGCAAGACCTCCTCTGCGCCTACCAGGTCACGCACCAGCGCAAGGTGTATCGCTCGTGGGCGACGGAGCCGGCGATCCCGCCGATGCTGCGCAAGCAGGGCGGCGGCACGCACGGGCGGCGCTTGCGCTGGCTGGCCAAGAACGAGCCCAACCGCGACGCCGCCGAGCCGGTGTTCCGGGCGCTGTCCCGGCCCGGGCTCGACGCGGACGCCTCCGCGCTGACCGACAAAGCGCTCGCCAAGCTCATGGAAGCCGGCAACTACCGCTACCTGGTGGTGCACGAGCGGGGCTACCACCTGTCCGAGCCGCGGGACGCCGCCGCCGTCTACCACGGGGTCGTGGCGGCCTTGGAGCGCCGCCTCGGGCTCGTGGCGGGCCGGGAGATCGAGCACGAGGACTTCACCTGGCCGGGGCAGCGGCGCGGCTTGCCGCCGGGCCCGGCCTGGGTGTCGGGGGGCGCCGAGGGCCGGATGAGCCCGAACGCCGTCGGACCCACGCGCTACGAGATGGCCGTGTTCGACCTGTCGGCCTGGTCCGGCGCGCCCCAGCCCGCGGAGGCCGCCGCCACCGGCACCCCCGCGGCCCCGCCCGGCGAGCCCATCCCCGCCCCGCCCGCGGCGGCGCCTGCACCGGAAAACCCGCCTCCGCCGGTCCCCGCTCCCGCCGCCCCCTCCGGCGCCCCTTGACAACCGGCCCCCGCCGTGGTCCGATGCCCGGGCCCGCGCCGCGGCCCGCCCTTCGGCGCCCCGGCCCTCCGAGGTTCAGCGTGACGCTTCGGCCGCTCCTCTCTGTCTCCGCGCTCCTGCTCCTCGGGGCGTGCACCGCCGTCCGCGGCACGGTCAAGCTGGCCCAGGCCGAGCAGGCCGTGCTGCTGGCCCGCCAGGCCGGCGCCCCGGAGCGCGCCGTCTACGCGTTCACCCGCGCCGAGGCCTTCATGGTCAAGGCCCGCGAAGAGTGGGGCTACGCCGACTACGGCGCCGCCGAGGCCCTCTGCTCCGAGGCCAGCACCTGGGCGGACAAGGCCCGCCAGGAGGCCGAGGTCGCCCCCGCGCCGCCCGCCGCCGCTGCG
>JBEIVK010000607.1:0-2888 GCA_040373935.1 Alphaproteobacteria bacterium | reverse complement strand
GGTGATGGACGGGTTCGAGTTCCTGCGCGAGCTGCGGGCGCGCGAGGACGGGCGCGGCGTGCCCGTCGTGGTGGTGACCGCCAAGGAGCTCACCGCCGCCGAACGCGAGACCCTCCGCGCCTGCGTGGAGAACATCGTCCAACGCGATTCGATGACCACCGAGACCC
Organism: Alphaproteobacteria bacterium; assembly: GCA_040373935.1. Lineage (GTDB taxonomy): Bacteria > Myxococcota_A > UBA796 > UBA796 > UBA2385 > JBEIVK01. Next base: position 2,721 of record JBEIVK010000607.1, on the reverse strand, counting down.
TGCTGGGCGAGATCCGGGCTCACCTCGGCAAGGCGCCCGGGCCGCGGGCCTGAGGTCCAGCCGGACGACGGCTTCAGCCGCCCGGTCGCGTGACCGGCGGCGCGGCGCAGAGGATGGTTTTTCACCCGCGCGCCGACCCACCGCAGCGGAAAAGGGGCAAACCGGGACAAAAACCCTCCCGGCATCACCCGAATAGGTGAGATTGGGGTGAACGCGTTTGCGGCGCGAACGCCGGGGCCGCACTCCCCTCGCGACCCCCACCTATGGCGATCGACGGCACCATCCGCGCGGAAGTCCAGGCCTACACCGCCAAGCAGGCGGTGGATGCGCCGTTCGTGGAGGCGCAGCGCCAAGAGGGGCTCTTCCAAGGCCAGAAGGTGCTGGTGACCGATGCCCAATCCGCCGTGGCCAACGCCGCGGAGGAGGTCGGTTCCGTCGTGAGCGAGAAGGTCGAGAAGACGCTATCCCAGCGGAAGGCCGGCTCTAAGGAGGCGCTCCGGAACTCCGCCACGGAGCTGGCGCAGATGTACGTGAACCAGATGGCCGAGCCGCAAGCGGGCCAGAAGCTGCACGCCTTCCTCGACCAGCTGAAGAAGATGGGCAACGAGGCGACGGAGGCCGAGATTCGGCAGGCCGTGGGCGAGCACTTCGGGGATTCCTCGGACCAGTACGCCGCCCTCTCCTTCGCCGAGGAGGCCCTGGGACAGGACGGCGCCCTCGCGGGGCTCAAGGCCAAGCTGGGCACGGTCAAGGCGCAGCTGCTGCAGGAGGCGGGCCCGGCCATCCGCTCCGGCCTCAACATCGCCGCCGAGGCCCTGCGTTACGCGGACAAGGGGCTGGAGGGCGCCGCCGCGCTGCGCGACATGTACCGGTTCTCGATCCTGGGCGGCCAGAGCGTCTCCTCCATCTACCTCGCGGTGATGAACCGCTACGGGGCGGAGAAGTTCTCCGACTCGCTGGAGTTCCTGCTCCGGGCCGCCAGCAGCGACCTGGATGGCCGGGTGATGGCCTCCTCCCTCGAGCGCCCCCAGCTGAAGAACGCGGTCGACGACATCTACCACGTGCAGGCCCTGGGCAACACCTACCGCACCCTGAACGACCTGCTGGCGACGACGCGGCGCCTGTTCGCGGCCTGAGCCATGCCGGATGCGCCCTCCCGTCCTGCCCCCGCCGCCGGCCACGCCGGCTTCACGGCCCACGACCTGATGAAGGAGGTGCTGCAGATGACGGCCCAGCGCTGGACCGATCCGGACACCCTCGCCCGGGTGGCCACCGCGGCGGGTTTCGCCGCCGCCCCAGCCCGCATCTATTTCCTGACCCAGCTGCGCGAGAAGGTCCGGACGTTGCCGCTCAAGCTCTTCGCCTCCCCGGAGACCCGCGAGAAGCTGCTGGAGTCGATGCAGACCGCCCTCGACCGCGAGATCAGCCGCGAGGAGGTCGCATGAACGTCGTCGACGAGACGCTCGCCGAGTTCGGCGCGACCCTCGGGATCGACCAGCTCCGGCTAAACGACCAGGGGACGCTGGTGCTCTCGATCCACTCCCTCGGGCTGCTCGGCTTCGACCGCGCCGGCCCGTACGGCGAGTCCGTCCTGGTCAGCCTCACGCGGCCGCTTCCTGAGGCCTGGGACCGGAACTGGACGGGCCTGCTCGGCGCCACCCACTACCACGCCCGGCCGCCCGCCGGCCTGCAGGTGGGCGTGATCCGCGAGCAGCTTGTGCTGATGTTCCTGCTCGAGCCGGGCGCGTTCACGCTGCCCCGGATCCACGAGGCGATCACCGCCCTGGACCGGCAGCATTCCTCCCTGGAGGCGCGGCGATGAAGAAGGAGCCTCCGGAGGCCTTCCGCCCGCATCTCGGCCTGACCCGGATCGAGCTCGTCGACCAGGCCCCGGACCACGAGGAACTGCCCGCGGACTCGCGCCTGCACCCGATCGACACGGCCGTGGAGGCACGCCTGCGGCTCCTGCTCCAGGCGGAGACCTTCGACGCGATGATCCTCGACGCGGTCCGCCCGGGGGTCTTCGACCGCGACGTGCTCGCCCCCTCCCGCTTCCACCAGCTGCGGGAACGGATCACGACGCGGCTGGTGGAAATGCAGGCGACCACCCGCTCGCCCGAGGCAGCCGCCGAGCTGGCCGCCGCCGTCGAGATCCTCCACCGCCGGGCCACCGAGCACGAGCTCGGGGAGGCCCTCCGCTACGCGCTCCTGAAGGGCTGAACCCGATGGCCGCCCCCGCCCCCCTCTTCACCCGCGCCGAGCGCGACGCCCTCGTCGTGCTGGGTTACCTGCACCTCGAGCAGTCGCGTCCCGGCGAGGCCGCCGCCCTGCTCCGGCCGCTCCACCGTTCCAGTCCGGAGGACGCGGAGGTTGAGCGCTGCCTCGCGGTGGCCGAACTGCAGGCCGGCCACGCGGCCAGCGCGGCCCGCCTCGCGGCCCACGCCTACACGCTGGCCGACGAGGCGATGCGCCACGCGATGGGGTTGGTGTACGCCAAGGCCCTGTGGGTCGGGGGCGACGACGCGGGCGCCCGGCAGGCCTTGGCCAAGATCATCGAGCGCCGCAGCACCCTTCATGAAGGATAGCATCGTCAACTTCCAGAACCGCCTCCTCGGGCTGACGCGCTAAGCGGACGTCCTGCTGGCGGTCGCCGTCGTGCTGATCCTCTCGATGATGATCCTGCCGAACCCGCCCTTCGAGCTGAATCTACTGCTGGCGACC
>JBEIVK010000458.1:0-3759 GCA_040373935.1 Alphaproteobacteria bacterium | reverse complement strand
CGCGCAGCCCTGCGCGGCGGGCGGCCTACCGTGCGAGCGGCGACGGGCCTTTTCAAGACGCGGCGCGGGCGGCCCTGGCCGGCCTGCGCGGGCGCGTGCTCGAGCTCGGCTGCGGCACGGGCTGGCATGGGGTTCCGGGCTATCTGGGCGTGGATCTCGACTGGATCCTCCTCGGCGACTACCCGGGGCGCCGCCTGCTCGCCGACGCGCTGGAGCCGCCGCTGCCGGGGGCCGCCTTCGACGCCGTGGTGGCGCTCAACCTGCTGGACTCCTGTCGAGACCCGGCGTTGCTGCTGCAGCAGATGGACGCGCTGCTCGCGCCGGGCGGGGTGCTCGTGTTGGCGAGCCCCTTCGCGTGGGACGCCGCGATCACGCCGCCGGCCGCCTGGCTCGACGCGGCGTCCGTCCAGGACTTTCTGGCCTCCCGCGGCTACTCCGGGCGGGTATCGGAGCACGACTGGGTGCTGCGACACGGCCCGCGCACCCGCACCCACCTTGCCACCTGGCTCTGCGTCGCGCAGCGCTGACGGGGCCGCGCCCTGCGCCCCCGAGGGAGATTCATGCTCACGCTCTACACGGCACCGACCCCGAACGGGTGGAAGGCGTCCATCGCCCTGGAGGAGCTGGGGCTCCCCTACGAGGTGCGCGCGGTCGATCTGCACCTCAGCGAGCAGAAAACCCCGGAGTTCCTGGCGCTCAACCCCAATGGTCGCATCCCCGTGCTGGTCGACGATGGCTTCGCCATCTTCGAGTCGGGCGCCATCCTCGTGTGGCTGGCAGAGAAAGCCGGCCGCCTGCTGCCCGCGGAGGCGCGGGCGCGCTCCGAGGTCCTTCAATGGGTGTTCTTCCAGGTGGGGGGGCTGGGCCCGATGATGGGCCAGGCCAACGTGTTCTACCGCTACGCGCCCGAGAAGATCCCCTTCGCCATCGAGCGCTACCAGCGGGAGAGCCGGCGGCTCCTCGAGGTGCTGGACGCGCGCCTCGCGGCCCGCGAGTTTCTCTGCGGCGCGTACAGCATCGCCGACATCATGCACTGGTCTTGGGCGCACACCCACCGGTGGAGCGGGGTGGACGTGAGCGGACTGCCGCACCTGGACCGCTGGCTGCACGCGGTCGGCGGCCGGCCGGCGGTGCAGCGGGGCAAGGCGGTTCCGGTGAAGGTGGCGCTGAAGCCCGAGGATGAGAAGCTTTTCGCCGAGAAGGCGCGGGGATTGCTGGTCTGAACGGGGCGGCCGGGGAGGGAGAGCGGCGCGGCGCGGGTTAGGCGACCGGCATGACGCGCACCGCTCTCCTCGCCCTCGCCATGACCTGCGCCGCCAAAAAGAAGGCGGGGCCATCGGTCTCGGTGGAGGACGCTTGGTTGCACCCGGCCCCTGCGGCCGTGGCGAGGCTGTCCGTGGAGTCGGCCGCGCGCACGTGGCGCGGCCCGGCGCGGCTCGCCGTGAAGTCCGCCGACCCGCTGCACTGGGAGGTCGAGGACTTCGACCAGGCCGGGCTCTACGAGGTGCGGATGGAGAGCACCGCGCCGCCGCGCTTCGCGCTGGTGCCCGGCGCCGCGGCGCCCGACGAGGGGCTGGCCGTGACGGAGGGCCGCCGCACCACCGTGACGCTGCGCCGCCAAGACGCCGCCCACGGCCCGATGAAGCTGGCGATCGCGGCGGATCTCGCGCCGGTGGCGGCGCCGCCGCCGGCCGACTGGCTGCGCCCCGGCACCACGCTCTACTACGGCCTCACCTTCGACAACTTACCGGTGACGAAGGTCGTGCCGATGGGCCTCGTCGTGCGCCTCGGCGCTGGCTCGGACGGCAGCCGCGTGCTCACCTGGAAGGTCGAAAAAGACCCCTTCCGCGAGACGGAGATCACGAGCGAGCGTGTGGTGAGCGGGCGGACGCTGGTTCCCCCGGCCGTCGTGGAGAAAGGCACCCGCTTGTCGGACCGCTTTGGCCGTGGGGAGTCGGTGCCGGAGGCGTCGAGCCTGTTCTTGTCGCGCGCGGGCTACGCGGCGCTGGAGTCGATGGGCGGGACCGCCTTTCACGACGACGAGGTGGGGCCGGCGGGCGTGCTCGTGCGCGTGGGCCCGCGGACGGCCGTGGTGCAGGCGGACGACGCCCTCTGGGCCATCCCGGTGGTCGTCGCCACCGCCGCCGGGGGCAAGGGCGTATACGCCGTCGCGGCCGACGCGAAGGAGCCGCTCGTCGTGTCTGCGGTGCGGCCGGGCTACCGCATGAAGCTCATGGCCATCGGCCGGCCCGACGCGGCTGGCCCCTGAGCCGACGCGTCAGGAGCCCGGGGCCTCGGCGGCGTAGACCTCGGTGGGCTCAGCGATGTCGCGCAGCGTGTGGTAGCCCATCGGGCGCAGGACGCCGCGCAGGTGCCGCGCGACCTCCCCCGTCGCGAGAATGGACACCCCGAGGCGCCGGCAGAGCGCCTCGGTGCGCGCCGCGCGGTTGATGGCGGGGCCGACCGCCGTGACGTCCAGGCGGTCCGATGCGCCCACGTTGCCGACGAGGACATCGCCCAGATGCAAGCCGATGCCGAAGCGCAGCGGCCCCGGGATGGACGGGGGGAGCGCGAGGGTCGCGACCCGGGCCGCGACGTCTTGCGCCGCCCACAGCGCCCGGCGGCAGGCGTCTTCTTCTTCGCCGGACTCGGCGGGAAACAACGCCAGCAGGCCGTCTCCCATGAACTTGACGACCTCGCCGCCCTGCATGCCGACGGCGCCGGTGACCTGCTCGAACCAAGCGTCGAGCACGGTGAGGAGATCCAGGGGGTCGACCGACTCCGAGAGGCGCATGAAGCCGGAGAGGTCGCTGTACCAGACGACGGCCCGGACCTGCTCGCGGGCGCCGCGGGCGAGGCTGCCGTCCAGCACCCGGCCCCCGCTGAGCCGGCCGACGTAGACCTCCAGCAGGGTGCGCGCCAGCTCTCGCTGGAGGATGAGCTCCAGCACGGTGGCGAGCGCGCTGCGCAGGCCCTCGAAGAGCGCGAGGTGGCTGGCGCTGAAGCCGCCCGGGGCGTCCGACGCCCAGGTGAGGACGTTGATCTCGCTGCTGCCCCAGACGAGGCGCTGGCCGTAGTAGTCGGTCGCGCCACGCGCGCGCAGCTCGGCGAGCAGCGGGAAGTCGTCCGGGCAGTCCGCGTCTTGGATGCGGCGGCGCAGGGGCCCCGGATGGTGGTGCAGCCACGCGACCGGCGATTGGTTGTAGAGGCGGACCAAGTCGTCGGACACGAAGTGCGGGCGGTCTTCGCGCTGCACGCCGGAGCCGAGCCACCAGACGTAGGACCGGGCGATGAACTGCGGATGAAGGATGCGGGCCTGCAGGCTCAGGCGCACGACCGGCACGCCGCCGCCCCGGAGCTGCAGCGCGAGCTCACCGAGCAGCTCGTCGGCCCCGCGCGCGCGCGCCGCGGCGTCCAGCAGCCATTCGCGGGTGGCGGCGAGCAACGCCGCGTCGGTGCTCATGCGGCGCCCGAGCGGCCGCGCAGACCCACGGACGCGGCCTCCCAGGGCCGCGCGGCCGCGAACAGCTCCACGGCTTCAGGGATGAGCCTGCCGCGATCGGCCTCTTCGCGAAGGATGGCGAGCGCCTCGTCGACGGGGGTGGCCGGCTTGTACGGGCGGTCGGAGGCCGTCAGGGCGTCGAAGATGTCGGCGATGCTGATGATCTGCGCGCCGAGCGGGATGTCCTCGCCGCGAATGCCCAGCGGATAGCCCGTGCCATCGAGCTTTTCGTGGTGGGCGTAGGCCAAGTCCGGGAT
>JBEIVK010000144.1:0-8319 GCA_040373935.1 Alphaproteobacteria bacterium | reverse complement strand
CGCCGAGCAGCCGAACCGCCGCCCCGGCGACCGACGGCGCCGCCCCGAGCGCGCCGAGGACGGCCCGGTGCGCGCGCTCGGCGTCCATCGAGAACAGGAGGGGGCGGCCGAGTCGCCAGGCAAGGTCCAGCAGCACGGGCCCTCCGCGGGGTGGGTCAAGTGGGGAGGGCGTGCTAACCTTCCGGCCGATGCTCCGCTGGACCGCCCACCTGTTGCTCGGGGTCGCGCTCGGCTGCGGCGGGCCCGCGGTCGGGCCTGCTGTGGGGCAGCGTGCGCCCACGGTCTCCCTCCCGGCGGTGGGCGGCGGGGCCGTCGCGTCGATCGGCGACGAGGGCCCCGCGCTCCTGGTGTTTTGGGCGTCCTGGTGTGGGCCGTGCCGCGCCGAGGCCCCCGCGGTGGCCGCCCTCGCCACGGCGCGGTCCGGCCGTTTGCGCGTTCAGCATGTCAACCTGGGCGAGCCGGGGCACGTCGCCGACCGCGCCGCCGCCGAGCTTGGCATCGCCCCGCCGGTGCTGCTGGACCCCGATGGCGCCGCCATGCGGGCCTATGCGGTGGATGCGCTGCCCCTTCATGTCCTCATCGACGGAGACGGCGTGGTTCGTCACCGTGGCCCGACGCTCCCCCCCGACTCCCTCCTCGACGGTGTGTCCGGATGATGGTCCTCCTCGTCGCCACCGCGCTGCCGGCCGCCGTCGCCGCCGACCTTGCGATCATCCACGCCCGCGTCCTGCCCGTGGACGCCGCCCCCATCGAGGACGGCACGGTGCTGGTCACCGGCGGGCGCATCGAGGCGGTGGGCCGCGCGCTCCCGGTCCCGGCTGGCACCCCATTGGTGGTGGACGCCACCGGGCTTTGGCTGACGCCCGGCTTCATCGACGTGCACAGCCACATGGGCGTCTACCCGTGGCCCTCTGCCGATGCACACGCAGACGGCAACGAGATGACGGACCCGGTGACCGCCCGGGTTTGGGCGGGGGACAGCGTGCGCGTGGAGGACCCGGCCTTCGCCTACGCGCGCGCCGGCGGCGTGACGGCCGTGCAGGTGCTCCCGGGCAGCGCCAACCTGGTCGGCGGCCAAAGCGCCGTGCTGAAGCTGCGCCCCAGCCGCACCCTCGATGGCATGCTCTTCCGGGAGGCCCCGCGCGGCATCAAGATGGCCTGCGGCGAGAACCCGAAGCGCGTCTACAAGGGCGACACCGACGGCCCGTCCACGCGCATGGGGAATGTCGCCGGGCTGCGGGAGGCCTTCGGGGAGGCCCTCGATTACCGCGCCGCCCGTGCGCGAAAGGATCCGCCGCCGCGAGACCCAGACCTCGACGTCCTCCTCGACGTCCTGGACGGGAAAATCCGCGTTCACGTCCACTGCTACCGGCACGACGACATCGAAGCGATCTACCGGGTGATGGACGACCACCGGGTGCAGGTGGCGAGCTTCCAGCACGGGCTCGAGGCCTACAAGGTCCGGGACATCATCGCCGCCCATGGCACCGGCGTCGCCACCTGGCCGGACTGGTGGGGCTTTAAGATGGAGGCGCTGGACGGCATCCCCGACAACGCGCGCCTGCTCAAGGAGGCCGGCGTGGTCGTCGCCACCCACAGCGACAGCCCGGTCACCGTGCAAACCCTGGGCGTCGAGGCCGCCAAGCTCGTGGGCACCGGCCTGGACCCGGCCCGGGCCCTCGAGACGATCACCCTGGACCCTGCCCGGATGCTGGGCGTGGAGCGGTGGGTCGGCAGCATCACCCCGGGAAAGCACGCCGATCTCGTGCTTCACACCGGGGATCCGCTGGACGTCACCTCGGTCGTGCAGCAGGTCTGGATCGACGGGCAGTCCGTGTACCGTCGCGCGTCGGAGGTGAAGGATGCCCGTTGACCGCCCGATCTGCTCGCGCCGGGACGCGCTCCTGCTCGGTGCTGCGGCGCTGTGTGTGCCGGGGGCCGCCTTCGCGTCGGCGGACCCGCCGGTGCCCGAGTCCCTCGACGGCGTGGGCCCGTTGAGCGACTTCACCCTCTCCAACGCCACCCTCGTCCTGCCCTCCGGGGACACCGTGGTCGGCGGCGTGCGGGTTGAGGCGGGCGCCATCGCCGATCTCGGGCCCGGCGTGAAGGGCGGCCTGGCTCTCGGCGGGGATTGGCTCGCTGCGGGCATCGTGGATTGCGGAAACGCCGTCGGCACCTTCGAGGTGGGCCAGGAGGGCAGCAGCCGGGACGACGACGAGGCGAGCGCCGCCGTCACGCCCGACGCGCGCATTCGCGACGGCTACAATCCGCTCTCCATCACCATCCCGGTCGCGCGCTCGGGCGGGCTCACCCACGCGCTCGTCCTGCCGGGCGGCAACCGCCTCGTCCCCGGGCAGGCGGCGCTCGTGCGCTACGCGGGCGAGTCTGTGCCCGAGGCCGTGCTCCAGCCGTCGGCCGGGCTGCTCGTCCGCCTCGGCAAGGGCGGGACCAGCGGCGACGGCCCGCGCTCCCGAATGGGCGTGGCGATGCGCCTCCGCGAGCTCCTCGACGCCGTGAATCTCCCCGAGGCCGCCGAGGCCACCGAAGAGAGCCGGCGGCGGCGCAAGGCCCCGCCCGCGCCGCCCGCCCCCTCGCCCGACGCCGACCTCTCGCCCGCGGAGCGCGCCTGGCGCGCCGTGCGCCGTGGCACCTTGCCCGTGCTGTTCGCCGCCGACCGCGCGGACGACCTCGTCGCCGCCCTCGAGCTCACCAAGGCCTACGGCCTGCGCGCCGTCCTCGTCGGCGCCGCGGAGGGCTGGGTGGTCGCCGACGCCATCGCGGCCGCCGGCGTGCCCGTCCTGCTCGGCCCGGTCAACGTGCAACCGGACGGCTTCGGCCACCCCCTTGCCCGCAAAGACAACGCGGCGCGCCTGCACGCCGCCGGTGTGCGGTTCTGTTTCCGGTCCGGCGACAACCACAACGCCCGTCAACTGCGCGTGCTCGCGGGGATGGCCGTCGCCCATGGGCTGCCCCGGTCGGCGGCCTACGCGGCGCTGGGCGCCCACGCGCGGGCCATCTTCAACGAGCCGGCCCTGCCCCGGCTCGAGGTCGGCTCGCGCGCCAGCTTCTTTCGGTGCGCCGGGGAGATCATCCAGCCGCGCCATCCGGTGCGCGCGCTGTGGATCGACGGGCGCCCGGTCTCCTTGGAGAGCCACCAGACCCGCCTGCGCGAGCGCTTCTCGGTGCTGCGGTGAGGGTGCTGGTCACGGGCGGGGCGGGCTTCATCGGCGGGCATCTGGTCGACGCGCTTCGCGCGCGCGGGGACAGCGCGGTCATCCTGGACAACTTCGACCCGTCCTCGGGAGATCCGGCGCGGCGCGCCGCGGCGGTGGCGGCGTCCGGCGTTCCGGTCGTCGTGGCCGACATCCGCGACGAAGGCGCTGTGCTGCGCGCGCTGGACGGCGTGGACGCGGTGGTCCACCTCGCGGCTCGCGCGGGCGTGCGCGAGTCTTTGTCGGACCCGCTCCTCTACGAGAGCGTCAACTTGCGCGGCACCGCGGTGCTCGTCGACGCCTTGCGGCGCGCCGGGGCGCGCCCGCTCGTGTTCGCCTCTTCGAGCTCCGTGTATGGAGCCGGCTCCGGCGTCTTCACCGAGGACCACCCGGCCGACGCCCCGCTCAGCCCCTACGCCGCCACCAAGCGCGGCGGCGAGCTGCTGCTGCACGCCGCAGCGAGAGGGTGGGGTCAACCCGCGGTTTGCCTGCGGTTTTTCACTGTGTACGGCCCGCGGCAGCGCGGCACGATGGCCATCGCCCGCTTCACCGCGGCGGCCCTCGGGGGCCCGCCCGCCCCGCTCTACGGGGACGGCAGCGCGCTGCGCGACTACACCGAGGTCTCCGACGCCGTCTCCGCCGTGTTGGCGGCGCTCGCCCACCCGGCGCCCTGGGGCGTCTACAACGTCGGCAGCGGCGCGCCCATCCGATTGGACGCCCTCATCGCGCTCATCGGCCGGCTCGCCGGCGCGCCCGTGCGCACGGTCGCCGCGCCGTCCCAAGCGGGGGACGTGCCGTCCACCCACGCCGGGCTCGCCCGCGTGCGCGAGGGCCTCGGCTGGCAGCCCCAGGTGCGTCTCGACGCCGGCCTGCAGCGGGTGTTGGACTGGGCGCGCGCCGAGACCGGCCGCTGAGTCGGGGCCGTTCCCTCAGTCCGCGCCGCCCGGCTTCACCGGCCGCGGCTGCCCGGCGCCCTGGCGGAAGAACTGGATGAGGTACTCGGCCGCGCTGGCGAGGCTGAAGAACGTGGCGATGTAGAGCAAGAAGAGCCCGGTGCGCACCGGGTCCATGCCGAACGACGGCCCGCCCCAGAGCGAGAACCCGATGGCCGTGCCTTGGAAGGCCGTCTTCATTTTGCCGAGCGTGCTCGCGCTGATGACCATGCCCTCTTGGCTCGCGATGCCGCGCAGGCCGGTGATGGCCATCTCGCGGCCGAGCAGCAGCACCACCAGCCAGGCCGGCACCCAACCGAGGGGGATCATCATGATGAGCGTCGTGGCGACCATCAGCTTGTCGGCCATCGGGTCCAGGTAGGCGCCGGCCGGGGACACGAGGCCCCACTTGCGCGCCAGCCAGCCGTCCACGATGTCGGTGATCATCGCTCCGACGAAGATGACGAACCCCGCGGCCTTCTCGGCCTGCGACGGCGGCCCCCACAGCAGCACGACCATGAACGGCACGAGCGCGATGCGGATGACGGTGAGCGTGTTGGGGAGGTTCCAGAAGCCCTGGCGGTTCATGGTGTCGCGGCCGGGAGGAGGGGGCGGTCGGTGGTGAAGAGGTCGTGCAGGTCGAGCACCTTGACGACGTACTCCTGCGTCTCGTCGAAGGGCGGCACGCCGCCGTGCTTCTTCACGTTGCCGGGGCCCGCGTTGTACGCCGCGAGGGCGAGGCGGGCGGTCCCGAAGGTGTCGAGCATGCGGCGCAGATAACGCGCGCCGCCGCGCAGGTTGGCCGCTGGGTCCCACGGGTCTTCGACGCCCAGCGCCCGGGCCGTCGCCGGCATGAGCTGCGTGAGCCCCATCGCGCCCTTCGGGCTGATGGCCGCCGGGTTCATGCCGGACTCGGCCAGCGCCACCGCCTTGAGCAAGGACGGCGAGACGCCCTCCTGACCGGCGATCTCCACGATCAGCGCGTCGTCGGCGTCGAGCCGCGGGAAGCGCGCCGCGCTCACGCGGTTGCGCGCCGGCATGGGCTTGCGCGTGAGCAGCACCGGGCGGAAGCCCGCCACCGTCGGGCTGTCCGTGAACAACAGGGAGCCATCGGCCATCTCGGCTTGCCAGATGTCGGTGGCCCAGACGGCCGCGGGGAGCAGGACCCAGAGCACGCCCCAGCGTACACCGCGCGCCCCCGCGGCGCGAGCCGGGTTAGGCCCGCGCCATGTCCAGCCGCATCGATGTGCTCGTCGTCGGCAGCGGGTTGGCCGGGATGCGCCTCGCGCTGCTCCTCGCCGACCACTGCCGCGTCCTCGTCGTCACCAAGCGCGAGCGCGAAGAAAACAACTCCCGCTACGCGCAGGGGGGCATCGCCGCCGCCTGGCGCCCGGACGACTCCTGGGAGGAGCACGTCCAGGACACGCTCGTCGCCGGGGCGGGCCTCTGCCGCCGCGAGGTGGTCGAGCGCACGGCCCGCGAGGCCCCCGCCCGCGTGCAAGAGCTGATCGACCTCGGCGTCTCCTTCGACCGCTGGTCCGAGCACCCCGAGCTCTACGACCTCCACCGCGAGGGCGGGCATTCGCGACGCCGCATCCTGCACAGCAAGGACCTCACGGGCGCCGAGATCATGCGCGTCCTGTTCGCCCGCGTCGACGAGCACCCCAACATCGAGGTGCGCGAGCACACGATGGTCGTGGACTTGCTCACCGATGGCCGGCTCGCCCGCCGCCGCCAGGAGCTGGCCCCCGCGCCGGACCAGGTGCGCGGCGCCTATCTCCTCGACACCCGGACCCACGCGGTCAGCCTGGTCGAAACACGCTTTGTCGTCGTCGCCTCGGGCGGGGCCGGCAAGGTCTACCTGTACACCACCAACCCCGACGTCGCGACGGGAGACGGCGTGGCCATGTGCTACCGGGCCGGCGCCCGCGTCGCCAACATGGAGTTCGTCCAGTTCCACCCCACCTGCCTCTACCACCCGGAGGCCGGCTCCTTCCTCATCAGCGAGGCGCTGCGCGGCGAAGGCGGCATCCTCCGCCTCAAAAACGGCGAGCCCTTCATGGCCCGCTACGACGCCCGCAAGGAGCTGGCCCCGCGCGACATCGTCGCCCGCGCCATCGACAGCGAGCTCAAGCGCACCGGCGAAGAGCACGTCACCCTCGACATGACCCACATGTCGCGCGAGCAGGTCGCCCACCACTTCCCCAACATCGACCGCCGCTGCCTCGAACTCGGCATCGACATGTCCACCACGCCCATCCCGGTCGTGCCCGCCGCGCACTTCATCTGCGGCGGCGTCGTCACCGGGCTCGACGGCGAGTCCGACGTCCGCAACCTGTTCGTCATCGGCGAGGCCGCCTGCACGGGCCTCCATGGCGCCAACCGCCTCGCCAGCAACAGCCTGCTGGAGGCCATCTCCTTCGCCGTCCACGCGGCCGACACCATCCGCGGCCGCCTCGCCGACACCCCCTTCGCCGGCGGCCTCCCCGAGTGGGACCCGGGCCGCTCCACCGGCAGCGACGAAGGCGTCGTCATCACCCAGACCTGGGACGAAATCCGCCGCTTGATGTGGAACTACGTCGGCATTGTCCGGTCCAGCCGCCGCCTCCGCCGCGCGCGCAAGCGCCTGGACCTCATCCTCGACGAGATCGACGCCTACTACTGGGACTTCACGGTCACCGGAGACCTCATCGAGCTGCGCAACATCGCCACCGTCGCAGACCTCGTGGTCGACTCCGCGATGCGCCGCCGCGAGAGCCGCGGCCTCCACTTCACCCTCGATTACCCTGAGCCGGACACCCGTTTCCTCCACGACACCGTGCTGCTGCGCCGCCTCTGAGCGCGCGCCGGCCTCGTCCCCGCACCCCGCCCGTCGCCATCGTCCGCATTGTGCTCAGAGGACAGGGGAAACCAATGGTTTCCCCCGTAACGCCCCCTTCCTGTCGCGCCGCTGGCCCACGCCCGACCGTCCGTGGCACACTGCACCCGCGGAGGCCGAACATGCGGGCATCGGTGTGGTTGTTCCTGGCAGGGTGCGCGGGCGGCGTCACGGCGGGCAAGCCCCGGGAGGGCGACACCGGCGCCGAGGCCGCCCCCGACGCCGACGGCGACGGCATCCCCGACGCCTCCGACTGCGCGCCCGACGATGGCGCCGTCTTCCCGGGCGCCGAGGAGGTCTGCAACGCGCAGGACGACGACTGCGACGGCCTCATCGACGACGATGATCCCGGCGTGGCCGGCCGGCCGCTGCACTACACGGACGGCGACGGCGACGGTTTCGGCGACGACGCTTCGGGCGTCCCCGGGTGCGCGGCCCCCGCCGGCACAGTCCCGGACGGCGGCGACTGCGACGACGAAGATCCGCAGCGCTCTCCCGGGGCGGCGGAGCGCTGCGACACCTTGCTGGACGACAACTGCGATGGGCTCGTCGACGCCGAGGGTGCGCCCGGCTGCACCGACTGGTTCGTGGACGCCGACAGCGATGGCGCGGGGGCCGGCGAGGCGCGCTGCACCTGCCTCCCCGGCGACGGCTACACCGCCACCCGCGGCGACGACTGCGACGACGGCGACGCCACCCGCACCCCGGACACCACCGAGGTCTGCGACAACGGCGTGGACAACGACTGCGCGTCCGACGCCTCGATCTGCCGCTACGACGACGGCGACGACATCGCCGCCCGGCGGCGCCTCGTCCTGGCCGGCGAGGGCGGCGCGGACGACCTCGGCGCGGCCGTGCAGGGCGGCGGCAGCTTCGTGGCCGGCGCGGGGCCGGACCTGCTCGTCGTGTCGGCCGCCCGCGGCCGGGCCTGGGCGGTGGACGGCCGCCTCTCCGGCACCGCAGACCTGCGCGACGCCGACGCCATCCTCGATGGTTTTGGCGCGTTCGTCGTGGCTGACGTCGACGGCGACGGCGGGGCAGACGTGGTCGGCGGCGGGGCGGGCGTCGGTCTCGGCGTGTTTCTCGGCCCCGTGAGCGGGGACCTCGGCCCCTTCGACGCCGACGCCCTGCTCGTCGGCGAGGACGTGCGGGCCCTCGCCGCGGGTCTGGACTTTGACGCCGACGGCCGCGCGGACGCCGTGGCGGCCAGCGCCACCGCGCTCTGGGTGCTGCCGGCCGTCGCCAGCGCCGGCGGGGCCTGGGCGGACAGCGGGGCCCGCGCCGTGGCGGGCGGTGG
>JBEIVK010000190.1:0-6775 GCA_040373935.1 Alphaproteobacteria bacterium | reverse complement strand
CGACCCCGGCGGACACGGGGTGCCGGCCGCGGCGCGGCCGGCAGGCGCCCAGGCCAGCCGGGCCCGGCCGAGTCAGCCCGGGGTGCCGCGGACCCACCAGGTGCGCGTGGTGCGGAGGCCGTCGGCGTCGATGGCCTCGACGCGGAGGGGGCGGCTGCCTTCTTCGATGGGGACGCTGAGGTCGATGCCGAGGGTGCGGCCGCTGCCGCGGCGCCAGGCGAGCTTGTCGCCGTCGAACCAGACGGTGAGGGAGCGAACGGCGGCCTCGTCGTCGGCGCGGAGGCTGACCGCGGCGCGACCGACCGGGGCGCGCGCGGGGATGCGTCCACTCAGAAGCGGTGCTTCGAGGCGGCGAACGGTGCCGTCGGCGCTCACGATGAGCGGCCAGTCCCAGGTGAGGCCGGCGCCGGGGAGGGCGAGGCGGAGGTCCAGGGAGACGGCGGTGGCGACGACCGGCGCCTGGAGCGAGAGCTCAACCTCCTGGCGGCCCCCGGCGGGCAGGGCGTCGAAGCTGACCTCGTCGCGGCCGAGGGTGAGGGTGTCCGCCGGGTCCACGCCGAGGCGGACTTGCAGCGCGCCGAGGGGCGCGGGGCCAGGGTTTTCGAAGGCGAGCCAGAGGGTGCCGGCGGCGGCGTCGTAGCGGGCCTGCACGACGAGGCGCGCGGGCTCGACCCCATCGAGGGGGAGCAGCACCGGGTCCACCGCGAGGGCGGGGCGGCGGTCGCTGGAGAGGGTGATGGAGACGAGGTCTTCGCGGGGGCTGCCGCCGGGCGGGAGGCGAACGGTGGCGGTGCCGGCGCGGGTCTCGCCGGGCGGCACGAGGCCGATGGGCAGCACGATGCCGTCCCAGGGGAGGCCCGGGTCTTCGGCGCCGAGGCGCACGGCGGCGCGGAAGATGGGCTCGGGGCCGGGGTTGTCCACCTCGGCGCGCAGGACGACGGCGGCGCCAGGGGTGGGCGCGCCGTCGAGGCGCACGCGCACGGCGGGGGTGGGCGCCCTGCCCGCGCTGGGGGCGGGGGCCCAGTCGAGGCCGCGGGCGCGGAAGGTGTCCACGAGGCGGCGCTCTTCTTCGCGGCGGACGTCGCCCAGGACCTTGTCGGCGGCGGCGAGCAGGGCCGCGCGGTCTGCCCCGCCGGCCGCGAGGAGCACGCGGTCCGAGATGGCGAGCAACGGGTCCGGCCGATCCGCGCTCCCGGCGCGCCAGCCCGGGCCCTCGTCGACCACGACGACGGCACGCTCGCCGGGGGGAGCGGCGGGGAGGACGACGCCGTCGCGGCCGAAGGTGGCGCGGGAGACCTCGAGGTCTGGGCGCAGGCCGACGCCTGCCTTGACCGGGGTGTTTCCGGGCAGGAGGTACTGCGCGATGGTGAGCTTGAAGGAGACGGGCTCGGCGCCCTCACCGGCCTGCCGCAGCGTAAAGAGCTGTTGGACCGTCCCCTTCCCGTGGGAGCGCTCGCCCATGAGCAGGGCGCGGCCGCGCAGGGACAGCACGCCGGAGAGGATCTCGGAGGCGGAGGCGGAGCGCGTGTCTTGCAGGACGACGACGGGCACGCCGGGCTCGACGCCTTCCGGGTGGGCCTTGTACTCGCGCAGGAGGTTCTCGACGCGGGCGCCGCCGCGGCCCTCGGTGAGCAGGACCGGCCCATCCTGGAGGAAGAGGTCTGCCGTGCGGCAGGCCTGGAGCATGGAGCCGCCGGTGTTGCCGCGGAGGTCCAGCACGACGCCGCGCAGGGGCTGGGGGCCCGCGGAGAAGGCGTCGAGGGCTTGGCGGACGAGGCGGGCGGTCTGCTCGGAGAAGTGGTCGATGCGGATGACGCCGACCCCGGAGGGGCGCAGCGTCCACTCCACGTTGGGGACGACGACGTCTTCGCGCACGAGGTCGAACGCGAGGCGGGTGTCCGGCTTGCCGGCGGCCTTGCGAAGGACCTCGACCTTGACGCGGGTGCCGGCCTCGCCGCGGATGCGGCGCACCACTTGGTCCACCGACTGGCCGGCGGTGGGCACACCGTCGACGGCGAGCAGGATGTCGCCGTCCCGCAGGCCCGCGCGCACCGCCGGGCCGTCGGCGAAGACGCCCTGCACGACGAGCACACCGCCCTCGCGCCCGAGGCGGGCGCCCACCCCGGAGAGGCGGCCGCTGATGCGCTCTTCGAAGCGGTCCAGCCGAGAGGCGGCCAGCACGACGGAGTGGCGGTCCAGGGCCACGGCCATGCCGCGCAGCAGGAGCACCGGGAGATCCACGCCGGGCGGCAGGGGCTCGCCGGCGGCGCGGATGAGGTCCTCCATGCGGTCCAGGGCGAGGGCGAGGGCGGCGACGTCGGGGGTGGCGAGCTCGACGGTGCCGATGGGGCCGCGCTCGCCGTGCCGAAGGACGACGCGGTCGCCTTGGGCGTCGACGAGCAGCCAGGGGATCTCGTGCTCGGCGAAGGCGGCGGCCTCGCGCAAGGCAAGCGCGGCGTCCACCTGCTCGGGCCAGAGGTAGCGGTCCGCCACGAGGGTGACGGCGCGCGCGTACATCTCGCGCTGGCCCGCCCAGGCGGGGGCCGCGAGGCCGAAGGTCAACGCAAGGAGCGCCGGGGTCACCCCCCCAATGTCACACCGGGCGGGGCCGCGCGCCACGGATTCGTCGCGGACTGCCACCGGCGCGGCTTCGGGATAGCCCCGATGCATGGATCGCTCCCAGCTCACCGCATTGTTGGAGTCCGTGGCGCAGGGTTCCCTGGCCCCCGCCGCCGCCGCCGAAGCCCTCGCCGCCTGGCCCACCGGGGACATCGGCTTCGCGCGCGTGGACTTGCACCGCGCCGCCCGCGCCGGGCACCCCGAGGTCGTGTTCGGCGAGGGAAAGACCGCCGACTGGATCGCGGGCATCCTCGGCCGCCTCCACGCGGCGGGGCAAAGTGCGGTCGCAACCCGGGTCGACGCCGCGAAGGCCGCGGCGGTTGCGGCGGCGCTGCCTGCGGTGGTGTACCACGCGAGCGCGCGCATCCTGCACCTGCCGGCCGCGGGGGCGGCCCCGGTGGAGCCCAAGGGGCACATCGCGGTCATCTGCGCCGGCACGAGCGACCTCCCGGTGGCCGATGAGGCGGCGGTGATGGCCGGGCTGTTGGGCAACAAGGTCGTTCGCTACACGGATGTCGGGGTGGCCGGGCTGCACCGCCTGCTGGGCGAACTGTCCCGCATCCGCGAGGCGCGGGTGCTCGTCGTGGTGGCGGGGATGGAGGGCGCGCTGCCGTCGGTCATCGGCGGGCTGGTGGACAAGCCGGTGGTCGCGGTGCCCACCTCGGTCGGCTACGGCGCGCACCTCGGCGGTCTCACGCCGCTGATGGGCATGCTCACGGGCTGCGCGGCGGGCGTGGGCGTGGTGAACATCGACAACGGCTTCGGGGCGGCGGTGCTGGCGAGCCGCATCAACCAGCTCGGCCTCGCGCCGTGAAGGTCCTGTACATCGACGCCTTCGCCGGGGTCGCAGGGGACATGCTGGCGGCGGCGCTGCTCGACGTGGGCGGGGACCTGGAGGCGCTGCGGGAGGGGCTGCGGGCGCTGCCCATCGGCGGGTACCGGGTGGAGGCCGAGCGGGTGTGGCGGGGGCCGTTTCGCGCGCTCAAGGTGCGCGTGCGGCCCGACGGCGACGCGGCCGGCGCGCCCCCCAGCGACGGGCACGGGCACAGCCACGATCACGGCCACAGCCACGATCACGGCCACAGCCACGATCACGGCCATGACCACGCGCACCACGCGGACGAGCCCGTGGGCCTGCCGCCGCCCACCCACGGCCCCGCGGACGAGCCGGCCTTCCCCGGCCAGCCCAGCCGTCGCTGGCGAGACATCCGTGCGCTGCTCTCCGCCGCGCCGCTGCCCCCCCGCGCCCGCGCCCGCGCCCTCGCCGCCTTCGGCCGCCTCGCCGCCGCCGAGGCCGAGACCCACGGCCTCGCCGAAGACGACGTGCACTTTCACGAGGTCGGCGGCGTGGACGCCATCGTGGACATCGTCTCCGTCGCCCTCCTGCTGGAGCAGCTCGGCGTGGACGAGCTCGTCGCCTCCCCGCTGCCGGTCGGCGCTGGCACCGTCCGCAGCGCCCACGGCCGCATCCCGCTGCCCGCACCCGCGACCCTGCTCCTGCTGCGCGGCTGGCCGGTCGAGCCGGGCCCGCCCGGCGAGCTGTGCACGCCCACCGGCGCGGCCCTGGTCACCGCCCTCGCGACCCCCGGCCCGTTCCCGGCGATGCACCTCGACGCCGTGGGCGTGGGCGCCGGCACGCGGGACCCCGCGACGCATCCCAACGTCGTGCGCGTCGTGCTCGGGCGCGTGGACGTGCCGCCGTCGCCGCCGCGCGTCGACGTGCTGAGCGCACAGATGGACGACCTCTCCGGCGAGCAGGTCCCCGCGCTGCTGCAGGCGCTGCTCGACGCCGGCGCCGTGGACGCCTTCGCCGTGCCCATCCTCATGAAAAAGGGCCGCCCCGGCTTCCTCGTCGAGGCCCACGCAGACCCGGCGCGCACCCCCGCCGTCGAGCGTGCGTTTTTCCTGCACGGCAGCACCTTCGGGCTGCGGCGCCACCGCCTCGGCCGCCGCATGCTCGCACGCCGCTTCCGCACGGTCGAGACGGCCGCCGGCCCGGTGCCAGTCAAAATCGGCCTTCTGGACGGCGTCCCCGTGCAGTTCCATCCAGAGGACGACGCCGTGCGCGCCCAGGCCGCCGCCGCCGGCCTGCCGGCCCATCGGGTAGCATCGGAGGCCAAGGCGCGCGCGATGCACGCCGAGCAGGACGACGATGCGCCTCCGCCTCGGGGATGATCTCCCGCCCGCCGCCCGCGACGCGCTGGGCGCCGCCGGCCTCCGCTCCGACCCGGACGCCCCGCTGCTCCTGAGCGGGCCGGACGCATGGCGCGACGCGCCCCCAGAGCTGGCCTTCGCCGTCGTGGGCTTGGCCCCTGGCAGCCCGGAGGCCGACGCCGCCCTCGCCGCGGGGGCCATCGCGCTCTGGGAATCCCTGCCCGCCGACCCGGCGGCGGCGCTCGGTCCGCTCGCCGCGCTGGCCGTCCGGGCCCAACAGCGCGAGCGCACCTTGGAGCGACGCTTCCGCCGCGCCAACGCCGAGCTGGCCTCCACCCGCGACTTCCTCACCCGCCTCATCGACGCCACGCCCAACCCCGTGATGGCCGCCGACCTGCGGGGCCGGGTGCTCGTGTTCAACCGCGCCGCCGAGCTCGCCCTCGGCTTCGCCGCCGACTGGGCGACCGCCCACATGCACGTCACCGAGGTCTACGCAGACCCGCAAGACGCCCGCCGGGTGCTGGCCGAGCTTCGCCGCACCGCCGGCGGCGCGGTCGGCGCCTGGGAGACCCGCCTGCGCGCGAGCAGCGGCGAGATCGTCCCGGTGCGCCTCTCCGCCGCCGAGGTGCACGCGGCCGACGGGACGCCGCTTGCGACGGTGGGGGTCTTCGTGGACCGCCGCGCCGAGCTCCAGCTCACGAGCCGCCTCGAAGAGACGACCGAGCAGCTCATCGCCACCGAGAAGCGCGCCAGCGCGATGGAGGTCGCGGGCGGCGCGGCCCATGAGCTGAACCAGCCGCTGACGGCCGTCATGGGGACGCTCGAACTGCTCCAGCTCCGGGGAGATCTGCCCGACGACGTGTCTCGCAAGCTCGACAAGAGCTGGGAGCAGCTGCGGCGGATGGCGGACATCGTGCGCCAGCTCGCCCGCACGTCGCGCCCACGCAGCGCCGGCTCCATTGGCAGCGCCCGCATCCTCGATCTCCACGGTTCCCAAGACTGAGTCGGAGCGTCCCATGTTCCCCACCCTGCTCGTGATGCTCGCCCTCGACAGCCGTGATCCGTCAGTGCTCGACGCCGTGGTCGCCGGGGCCGGGCCGCTGGGGGCGACGCGCGTCATCGTCGCCCACGTGTTCGCGCGGGACGTGGCGCCGGACTTCCTCGGCGGGGCCGCCACAGACCCGGCCCGCCCCGCCGCCCTGGACGCCGCGATCCACGCGCTGCGGGACCGCCTCCCCGGGCTCGAGGTCACCGGGCTGCACGCCGCCGGCAACCCCACCGAGGAGCTGGCCCGCATCGCCCGCGCCGAGGACGTGGACCTCCTCATCCTCGGTCGCCAGCCCGCCGAAGACGGCGAGACCGCCTGGGGCCCGCACGGCCGCAGCCTGCTGCGCTCCATCGCGTGCAGCGCGCTCATCGTCCCCCGCGGGGCCACGCTCGCCTTCGACGAGGCCGTGGTGGGCCTCGACTTCAGCCACAACGCCACGGCCGCCCTGCGCGCGGCGGCCAAGCTCTGCGGCCAGGTGGACGCCCTCTACCAGTACGACCCGCGGGTGGTCGACGCGAGCCGCCAGACCACCGCCGACTTCGAGGCCGAGCTGGGCACCAACGCCCAGCGCCACTTCACCGAGAACGTGCTGCCCGAGGTCGGTGCGGCGCGCGCGCCCACCCTCACCATCGTCGCCGGTACGGAGCCCTCGCGCACGCTCGCCGCCCACGCTGCCGGGCGCCTGCTCGTCGTCGGCAGCCGCGGCCTGTCTCGCCTCGCCGCGCTGCTGCTCGGCAGCACGGCCGAGGGGCTCGCCGGGCGCTCGGAGGGCCCGGTGTTGATCATTCGCGCGAAGGGCGAGGCCCTCGGGGTGCTCGAAGGGCTCTTTCACCGTTAGGCTGCGGGCATGCTCCCCCGCGCCTCGTCGTCCGCCGTCGGCCTGCTGCTCGTCGCCCTGTTCGCCGCTGCGCCGCCGGCCCACCCCGGTGCCGCGCACGCGGCCGAGGCAGCGCT
>JBEIVK010000760.1:0-2234 GCA_040373935.1 Alphaproteobacteria bacterium | reverse complement strand
GGCGCTCCTCCGCCTGCGGTGGAGCCCGTCGCGGCGCCCGCCGCCAAGGGCGAAGGCGCCCGCATCGCCTGGACGAAGCCGGATCTCGCGACGATCCCGGAGGGCCCCTACGGCGACTCCGTGCGTCGCGGCCACGACCTCTTCACCCACACGGCGGAGCGCCTGCCGGAGTACACGCCCAGCACGCTGAACTGCTCGTCGTGTCACCTCGACGCCGGCCGCGAGCCCTTCGCCGCGCCCGTGGTCGGCACCTACGCCCGCTTCCCCAAGTTCATGCCGCGCACCGGCGCCATCGTCACCGTCCACGACCGCATCAACTACTGTTTCACGCGCTCGCTCGCCGGGTCCAAGCTTCCCTACGACAGCGAGGAGATGGTCGATCTCGTCAACTACATCGCTTGGCTCTCCAAGGACATCCCGGTCGGCGCCCACATCGAAGCCGAGGACCTGCCCACCCTCCCTCCCCTCGAAGGCGACGCCGCCCGTGGCGAGGCGCTGTTCGGGCAGAAGTGCGTCGCGTGCCACCAGGCGGACGGCGCGGGCATTCCCGGCGCGTTCCCTGCCTTGTGGGGCCCGCGGTCGTACTCCATCGGCGCGTCGATGGCCCGCGAGGAGCGCGCGGCGTCCTTCATCCAGCGCTTCATGCCGCAGTCGGCGCCCGGCACCTTGACCAACCAAGAGGCCTACGACCTCGCGGCCTTCGTCAACTCCCACCCGCGCCCCGACTCCCCGGCGAAGGAGCTGGACTGGCCGGAGGGCGGCGCGCCCAAGGACGTCCCTTACGACACCGCGGGCCACACCGCCCACAAGCCGCCGCCGCTGCTGCCGCGGCCCAAGCCCGAGACGGCCGTCGTCCCGAAGCCCGTGTCCGTGCGGGGCGCCAAGTGAGCCGCCCCCTCAACCGGCGCGACCTCCTGGGTGGCCTCGCGGCGGGGCTCGCCGGCGGCGTTGCGGCGCGGGCCGCCTTGGGGACGGAGGCCCCGCCCATCCCGGCCGACGCCACGCGGGTCCTCGGCCAGGGCATCACCGCGCGGGCGGCCCGCTCGCCCTTCGAAGAGCTGGACATCGCGCCGGTCGGCGCCGTCACCGGCACCGCCTTCGCGCCCATCGAGCGCTTCCGCGGCACGCTCACGCCGACCGACCTTCAGTTCCAGCGCCACCACGGCGGCATCGCCCACATCGACCCTGGGGCGTGGAAGCTCCTGCTGCACGGCCTCGTCGACAAGCCCCTGCGCTTCACGCTCGACGACCTGCGCCGCTTCCCGTCGGTGACCCGGCCGCACTTCCTGGAGTGCGCCGGCAACGGGCGCAAGGCCTACCGGGAGCCCAGCGGCGAGCTGACCCCCCAGTTCATCGATGGCCAGCTCAACAACTGCGAGTGGACGGGGGTCGAGCTGAAGCGGGTGCTCGCCGAGGCCGGCGTGCAGGCCCGCGGCACCTGGCTGCTCGCGGAGGGCGGGGACGCCAGCGTGCTGGCCCGCTCGTTGCCCATCGAGAAGGCGCTGGACGACTGCCTCCTCGTCTACGCGGCGAACGGCGAAGCCCTCCGGCCGGCCCACGGGTACCCCGTGCGGCTGCTGGTGCCCGGCTGGGAGGCGAACATCAGCATCAAGTGGCTGCGCCGCCTCGAAGTCCTCGACGGCCCGGCGATGACCAAAGACGAGACCGCCAAGTACACCGACCCCCTGCCCGGCAACCGCGCCCGGCAGTTCTCCTTCGTCCAGGACGCCAAGTCCATCATCACCAGCCCCGCCCACCCCGCCGTGCTGCGGCCTGGCCCCTGGCCCATCGAGGGCATCGCGTGGTCTGGGCGCGGGCGCATCCACCGCGTGGACGTCAGCACCGATGGCGGCGCCACCTGGACGGCGGCGGATCTCCAGGGCCCCAACCGCGGCAAGGACCTCGTGCGCTTCATCCACCCGTGGCAGTGGGACGGCGCCCCCGCGCTGCTCCAGTCGCGGGCCATCGACGAGACCGGCTACGTCCAGCCCACCTACGCCGCCTTCCGCGCCGCCCGCGGCGCCGGCACCGACTACCACTTCAACCCGATCCGGTCGTGGTCGGTCGGCGCCGATGGTGCCGTCCGCTTCGTGGCGGACCCGGAGGCCGCGTGAAGCCCGCGCGTCCGCTCTCCTTCGCCGCGCCGATGGGGCTCGCCGCCGCCCTCGGCCTCGCCGCGTGCGGCGGGGCCGCTCCCCCCGCACCGGCCACCGCGCCGACCGCGGCCGTCCCTC
>JBEIVK010000776.1:0-2144 GCA_040373935.1 Alphaproteobacteria bacterium | reverse complement strand
GCCGCCTGGTCGCCCACAAGGCGCCCGCCCTCGCCGCCCTGGCCTGGGCGCGCGCCGGGCGCCCCTTGGGCCTGTGGGTGGCCGGTGAAGGGCCGCAGGCGCCCACCGGGCCCGGGGTGGTCGCGCTCGGCTGGCTCCCACGCGACGCGCTGCACGCCCGCCTCGGCGCGGCGCGCGCGCTGCTGTTCCCCGCGAGGTGGCAGGAGCCCTTCGGCATCCTCGGCCTCGAAGCTCTGGCCGCCGGCACACCCGTCATCCTGACGCCCACCGGCGGAATGGCCGACTGGGCAGGGCCCGGCACGCTCGCCGTCGCCCCCGGCGATGAAGCGGCGTTCGCCGAAGCCATCGCGTCGCTCGCCCAGGATGCGACCGCCGCCCGCCGCCTCGGCGCCGAGGGGCGCGCGTGGGCGCGGGAGCGGTTCTCAGAGGCGGCGTTCTCGTCTGGCTGGGCCGCCATCGTGGAGCGCGCGCTCAGCCGTCCGTGAGGACCTCGCGCACCGAGGCCATGACCTCACGGAACGCATCCCCGGCATCGGCCCCGGCATCGACGGCCGCGCGGACCCGCTGGGCGAGCATCACGTGCGTCAGGCGCTCGCCTTCGTCTTCGCCCTCCACCTCGACCCGCGGCGCGCCGCCATCCATCAGCGCCGCCGCGCAAGCGGCGAGCGTCGCGGAGTCGTGGGACCGACTGAGCTTGCGAATGACCGCGGCCTTCATGCGGGCGCCCCGCCGGCGGGGAAGTGGCGGTCCAGGAGCTCGCGGACCTTGGCCTCCTTGGAGGTGGCCACCCCCTCGAGGAAGACCCCGTTGCGGTACACCGCGAAGTACGGCAACCCGGGGATCTGCACCGTCTTGCGTGCCTGCGGGGACTTCTCGCCGTCGAGCTTGAGGAAGCGGACGTGCGGGTACTGCGCGCTCATCGTGGCGTAGGTGGGCGCGAACATGATGCAGGGACCACACCAGCTGGCGTAGAAATCCACGATGGCCAGCTCGGAGCCCGCCAACGCCTCGGTGAAGTTGGTGTCGTTGACATCGAGGACAGACACGGCCGCTCTCCTTTCTTGACGGCTAACCCGCGCCCCCGACGCCGGAAGAGCGGCCCGCCGTGAGCCCGGCGAGCATGTCGACCCCGTCGTGCACGCGCGGGAACGGCGGGCGCTGCATCACGCCAGGCGTATCGACCCGCGTGAACCAGCCGAACAGCGGGAGAGCCTGCGCCGGCTCCGTCCACGGCGCGAAGGGGACGTCGGTGCCCAAGGTGCCGAGGTGGGCCCGCCACGGGGCGAGCACGCGGCCCAGCTCCGCCCAATCGGCCACGGGATGCAGGACGGCCATGCGCGGCAACGCGACCGGCGTGAAGAAGCGCGCCGGCAGCTCCACGACGGCGAAGCCGTCCCCCTCCACGACCGACCCGGGGCGCCGGGCGAGGGCGACGCGCCGCCTCCACTCCGGGCCGAGGCCCGCGTCCACCGGGCCGCGCGGCTGCGCGAACTGGGCGAGGCGCATCGCCGCTGGCAAGGCCGCCGCGAGCGCGCCACCGCCCCCGCGCACGAAGGTGGCGGCCGGGGCCATGCAGCCACGGGTGTCGTACCAGGCGATGTCCCAGGCGACCGCCTGGGCGAGCCCCGGGTCGTCCGAGACCGCGTGGACCGAGAAACGGTGGCCGAAGCCCACCACCCGCACGCCCGGGTGGGCGGCGCGGATGGCGTCGATCGTCGGGTCGTCGGCGAACGCCACGATGACCTCGACCGACGGCAGGGCGCGGCCCGCGCGCGACTGCACCGATAGGCCCTCGGCCTGAAAAGCCGCCGCGATCGCCGCGCAGCTCTCGGGGCCGCGGGCCGGGGCCTTCAGGTGAACCGCGACGCCGGCGGCAGCGAGCAGGGCGACCCACTCGATGGCCATGGTGAACACGCCCCACGGGATGACCAGGGCCGCCGACGCCGGCCGCGGCCCGGGGGCCGCCAGGGCACGCGCGAGCCCATCGCGGTCGATGAGCCCCAGCGCCGAGGACAGGGCGTCCCGCGCGTGCGCCGGGCTCAATCCCTGGGCCCACGGCGTCGGGTCCGCGGCGGCGAGCCGCCCGAGGGCCGCCTCTACCGGCGCCGGCCCGATCCCGAGGCGCTCCGCCGCCTCTGCCGCCG
>JBEIVK010000712.1:0-2455 GCA_040373935.1 Alphaproteobacteria bacterium | reverse complement strand
GCCCCGCCTGCGCCGCCCACGCCCTTGCCACCGCCCGCGCCCGCGCAGGCCCCGCCGCACAGCCCCAGCACCGCCGCCCACCGCCCGATCCGTCGCATGCGTGCCTCCCCGCTGGCCCCAGCATAGCCCTCCGCGGGGCCGCCGCGCCCCGTGGAGCGCCCATGTCCCGCCCCCTCGTCGAGTGCGTCCCCAACTTCTCCGAAGGCCGCGACGCCGCCACCCTCGCCGCCATCACCGCCGCCATCGCCGCGGTGCCCGGCGTCTCCCTCCTCGACACAGACCCCGGCGTCGCCACCCACCGCACCGTCGTCACCTTCGTCGCCCCGCCCGAGGCCGCCCTCGAGGCCGCCTTCGCCGCCATCGCCGTCGCCGCCGCCCGCATCGACATGCGCGCGCACAGCGGCGCCCACCCGCGCATGGGCGCCACCGACGTCTGCCCCTTCGTCCCCGTGCGGGACATCACCCTCGCCGAGTGCGCCGCCCTCGCCCGCCGCCTCGCCGCCCGGGTCGGCGCCGAGCTGGGCATCCCCGTCTACCTCTACGCCGAGGCCGCCGCAGACCCGTCCCGCCGCGAGCTGTCCGTGCTCCGCGCCGGCGAGTACGAGTCCCTGCCCGACAAGCTCGCCACCCTCCCACCGGACCACGGGCCCACCGCCTACTCCGACGCCGTCGCCCGCACCGGCGCCACCGTCATCGGCGCCCGCCCCTTCCTCGTCGCGTGGAACCTCAACCTCAACACCCGCAACGTCAAGAAGGCCCAGAAGATCGCCGCCCTCCTCCGCGAGAAGGGCATCTACCGCAAGGACGCCGAGGGCAACATCGTCCGCGACGCCGACGGCGTGGGCATCCGCGACCCGGGCCTCTTCCCCCGCGTCCAGGGCATCGGCTGGTTCATCGCCGAATACGACCGCGCCCAGATCTCCCTCAACGTCTTCGACACCGACGCCGCCCCCCTCCACGCCATCATGGAGGCCGCCCGCCGCCTCGCCCACGCCGAGGGCGTCGTCGTCACCGGCTCCGAGCTGGTCGGCCTCGTCCCGCGCGACGCCCTCCTCGCCGCCGGCCGCGCCTACCTCGCCGGCGGCGGCGCCAACCCCGGCGCCCCCGAGGCCGAGGTCATCGAGGCCGCCATCCGCGGCCTCGGCCTCCGCGACGTCAAGCCCTTCGACCCGGGCCAGGCCATCGTCGAGCGCCGCGTCGCCGCCGACGGCCCCCTCGTCCGCGCCACCGTCCGCGGCTTCACCGACACCCTCGCCAGCAGCGCCCCCGCGCCCGGCGGCGGCAGCGTCGCCGCCCTGTGCGGCGCCCTCGCCACCGGCCTCGCCGCCATGGTCGGCCAGCTCAGCACCGGCCGCAAGGGCCTCGCCCACCGCGACGCCGACTGGGCCGCCCTCGCCGTCGCCGCCCAAGACCACCGCGAGGCCTTCCTCGCCGCCGTCGACGCCGACACCGCCGCCTTCGACGCCGTGATGGCCGCCTTCGCCCTCCCCAAGGCCACCGACGCCGACCGCGCGCGCCGCCGCCCCGCCATCGTCGCCGCCACCCGCGGCGCCATCGCCGTCCCCCTCGACGTGCTCGAGCGCGCCGCCGCCTGCCTCCCCCTCCTCGCCACCGCCGCCACCGGCAACCCCAATGCCCGCTCCGACGCCGGGGTCGCGGCCCTCACCCTCCGGGCCGCCGCCGAAGGCGCCTGGCTCAACGTCGCCACCAACCTCTCCGGCCTCCCCGCCGACGAGCGCCCCGCCCTCCGCCAGCGCGCCGACGCCGCGCGGGACGCCGTCGTCACCGCCACCGAGGCCCTGCTCGCCACCCTCCGCGCCGAGGTCGCCGCGGACGCCGGGTAGCTGTCAAGCGACATCAGAAACTGATCCCCCTGCGACATTGAGAACTGATCCCCCCTCAGGTTGAAGGGGTGGTCGTGTGCGGGCGCAGGAGGCCTGCGCGACGCTTCTCGCGGAGGCGGTAGGACTCGCCGCGGATGGTGAGGACGTGGCTGTGGTGGAGCAGCCGGTCGAGGATCGCGGTGGCGACGACAGCGTCGCCGAAGACGTCGCCCCATTCGCCGACGCTGCGGTTGCTGGTGAGCAGCATGGAGCCGCGCTCGTAGCGCCGGGCGACGAGCTGGAAGAACAGGTGCGCAGCGTCCTTCTCGAGCGGGAGGTAGCCGATCTCGTCGACGATCAGGAGCTTGGGCTTGGAGTAGTGCGCGATGCGCTCGTCGAGCTTGCCGTCCTCGTGGGCCTTGGAGAGGTCGGCGGTGATCGCCGCAGCGGACACGAAGATAGTGCTGTAGCCGCGCACAATCGCCTCGCGCCCGAGCCCGATGGCGAGGTGCGTCTTTCCGACGCCAGGCGGGCCAAGGAGCAGCACGTTGTCGCCGTGGGCGACCCAGCGGGACGTCGCGAGGTCGCGAACGACCTTAGCGTCGAGGGAGGGCTGGGCCTCGAAGTCGAAG
>JBEIVK010000354.1:0-4612 GCA_040373935.1 Alphaproteobacteria bacterium | reverse complement strand
CCGGCCTCGCCGAGATGGGCCACACCCTTGCCGACGGCACTGAGCTCTTGGTTGGTCACGTCACCTTCGCGGCGGCGGGCCCGGCATTCTCCCTGCCGAAGGAAACTGGTGATCCCCCGGACTTCGCGGCGCTGGCCCACGAGTACGCCGACGTCCTGGCAGGTCCACCGCCCGGGTTGCCCCCCGACCGCGGCCCGGCGTTCGAGCTCCGCATCGAGACCGGCTCGCACCCGATGCCCCGGTCCCGGCCCATGAAGCGCTGGTCTCAGGGCGAGCTTGACGAGTGCCGCAAGCAGGTGGCTTTCCTGCTAGATCAAGGTTGGATCGTCCCGTCCAGCGCCTCGCACGCAGCCTCCGTCGTCTTCGCGCGGAAACCGGACGGGCCGTGGCGCTTCTGCCAGGACTTCCGGGGGCTCAACGCCATCACTCAGCGGTCTGTGGAGCCCCTGCCTCATGTAGATCAGTTGGTGGATGAGACCCGCGGAGCGCGCTTCTTCACCAAACTCGACTTGGCCATGGCCTACATGCAGTTTAGAATTCGCGACGAGGACCAGTACAAGACGTCCTTTCGCGTTCCCGGCGGCCAGTACGAATTTCGCGTCGGCGCCTTTGGTCTTCACGGTATGTCATCCGTGCTCATGCGCTACATGCATTCGATCTTTGGCCGCCCCGTCCTATCCTTCGACGCGGCCGGCAGGGGCCAACCGGCCGGCACACGCCCGGGCCCGCCGATGCTCGGGCGCTTCGTCCAAGTTTACTGCGACGACGCCCTCATCTTTTCCACGACGCGCGACGAGCACCTCGTGCACGTGCGGATGGTGCTCGAGACGCTGCGCCACCACCAGCTCTTCGCCAAGGCCTCCAAGTGTCAGTTCGGCCGGTCCTCGGTCGGCTTCCTCGGACACGTGATCTCGGATCGCGGGGTTGCCGTCGATCCGCAAAAGGTCGCAGCGGTCGCCGAGTGGGCACAGCCGGCCTCCTGCACCGACGTCCGCCGATTCGTCGGGCTCGCCAACTACTACCGCAAGTTCGTGCGCAACTTTTCTGGCCTCGCCGCGCCGCTCACGGCCCTCTGCAGCCCCCGCGCTCGGTTCTCGTGGGGTCTGGCGGAGCAGCAGAGCTTCGACGCCCTCCGCGCGGCGCTCACCTCGGCGCCGGTGCTCCGCGTATGGGACCCGGCCCGGCCGACGCGCCTGCTGACCGACGCGTCGGAACTGGCGGTATCGGCCATCTTGGAGCAGCCGGACGACGCCGGCGCGTTCCACCCTGTCGCCTTCGAGTCGCGCAAGCTGACGCTGCCGGAGCGCTCGTACCCCCCGCACCTGCTGGAGCTGCTGGCGGTGGTCCATGCGCTCAAAACGCTTCGCCCGTACCTCCTCGACAAGCCCTTCGAGCTGCACACCGACAACGCCAGCCTGCAATGGTTGCAGCAGCAGCGCCACGTAAGTCACCATCAGGCTCGCTGGCTCAACCTGCTCGCCGAGTACCAGTACCGCGTCGTGCACATCCCGGGCCGTACAAACCCCGCTGACTTTCTGACCCGAAAGCGCTTTCAGGACGGCCAGGGGCCGGCGGAGCGGACCGGGTACGCCGACCCGGACTCCGAGCTCGAGCTCTTCAGTGCCGCCGCCACAGCGCCGGCAACAGCGTTTGTTCACGTCGGTCAGCGGCCCGACACCCCCCGGTTCCTCCATACTGACTTTGCGGAGGCCGTGCGCGTCGCCCTCGCGGCAGATCCGGAGCTCAGCCCTATTGCCACGGCTGCACAGGCGGAGCCCCCGGGGAGGGTCGTTGACTCCGGACGCCGCTGCTTCCTCCTCCGGGACGGGCTCCTCTACCGCCGGAGCCGCCGCGGCGACCGCTTGTGCATCCCGGCGGCGGGCGACCTCCGCCGCACGGTGCTGACGGAGCTGCACGCGACGCCTCTCGGGGGCCACTTTGGCCGCGACAAGACCCTGGCTCTCGCTCGCCGGTGCGTGTGGTGGCCGGGGCTGCCGGCGGCCGTCGACGAGTTCATCAAGACATGTGCCACATGCCAGCGCGTCAAGGCGGACCATCAGGCGCCCGCCGGCCTCCTGTTCCCGCTCCCGGTCCCGACGCGGCGGGGCGGGTGCATCAGCCTCGACTTTCTGGAGCTCCCTGCCGCCCGCTCCGGTCACGACTTCCTGCAGGTGCACATCGACCTCCTGACGGGCCGCGTCTGGCTCGTCCCCACCTTCAAGACCGCCACCTCGGAGACGGCTGCGCGTAACTTCGTCGCGTCGGTCTTCCGCGACGTGGGCCTGCCGGACGTGCTAGTGTCGGACCGCGACACGCGTTTCACCAGCGCCTTCTGGACCGGGCTGCACGCCGCGCTCGGTGCCTCGCTCATCTTCGGTTCGCCTCACCACCACAACACGACCAGCAAGGTCGAGCGCGTCAACGGTGTCATCGCCGACGTGCTGCGCTCCTTCGCCGGCGAGCGGGCGGACGATTGGCCGACTTCGTGCCGCTGGTCGAGTTCGCCATCAACGACTCCGCGTCGCCGCTTGGCTCCGGGTACACACCCTTCTACGCCGACCGCGGCCAGCACCCCCGTCGCCCCCTCGTCCCGCCGGCAGCGCCGGACTCAGCCGGCCCAGGTGAGGCCGTTGCGGACTTGATGGGGCGCGTCACGGCCGAGGTGCGGGCGCTGCTGCAGGAGCGGCAGGACCGGCGCAAGGAGGAGCTCGACGCGCACCGGCGGGACGTTCGCTTCGCCGTGGGGGACGAAGTGCTCCTCGACACCGAGCACGCGCCCCTCCCATCGCGCTCGCTGCTTTCGCCGCGCTGGATGGGCCCCTTCAAGGTGCTCGCGTGCCCGGCGCCCAACACCTATCGCCTTGATGTCCCGGCGACGTGGCGCGTCTTCCCCGAGTTCAACGTCGAACGTCTGCGCCCTTACCTGCGCGGGCCCGCCGTGCCGGCACCGCCCGCCGCCGCCGGGGACCCGGCGGCGCCGGCGGTGCAGGAGATACTCAAGTTCCGGATGCGCTACGGCCGCCCGCACGTGCTGGTGCGTTGGGCGGGCCGCGACGCGTCCGGCGACACGTGGGAGCCGCTGGAGCGGCTGCCCCACTGCGAGGCGGCCCTCATCGCCTTCGAACAAGCTACCGGCCGCGCTCTGCCTCGCCCTGCGCCGCCGCCTCCCGCCGCCGCCGCGCCGCCGCCGCCGATTCCGCCGACAGGTTTCACCGTCGACGCTGCCCCGCCGGGGGACCTGGGGGCGGCGCTCGTGGGCCGGCAGCTGCTCTACTGGTGGCCGGACGATGGCTGGCAGCGCGGCACCGTCGCCCGTCTCTGCCCGCGCGGCGCGTTCTCACACGTGGTGGCGTACACGCGCCAGACGTCAGCGCTGCGCGGCACGGCGGACTCGCTGCTCGACTCCGCCTCCTACGGTGCCCGATGGGTGCTGCTCTCTCCGGCGCCCGCTGCCGGCGTCGTGGCCGGGTCTCGGGCCCGCCGACCCCGACCCTAACTTTCAGTTTGGTCGGTGGCTCGTCACAGTTCGGGCCCGCCTGGTCGGGCCCGACGGCTGCGGTCCCGTGACCGCAACCGGAAATAGAGATAATAAAGAGATTCGTTCCATGTCCGGACCAATGTCCGAGCGAGCTCCCGATATCACGGTAGAAGCGGATGGACACGCAGATTCAACAACTGTTTTGGTAAGCGAAGGCTATGCTACCCCGACCCAACCATTGTTCACGCCGGAGGATCGACCACGGTATCCTCCAGGTCCCTTCGCCCTCCTCATCTCCGTTCTCCGGCAACTCACCGGCGAAACCCAACTGACCCTGGCCACGCTCTCGGCCAACCATGCAAGTGTCCTTGACTATTTATGCGCTCGTCTCGCCCCACACGCCGACTTGCACCTCGACTTGGAAGGGTTTCCCCCTGGTCGCAGCGAAGAGTTGCATCAGGCTGCCGTGCTCCAGCGCCTCGCTCTGCGGCGCTCGTCGCCGTCGGGCGCTGCCTCGACGTCCATGTCCTCGTCCTTGGCGTACCCGGAGCTGGCCGCTCCTTCTCGCGTGGACCCCCGATGGGCCTTCGATGGCACCACCTGCGTCATGCTTAGTGGCTCCGGCGACGGCCCGATTTCGGTACAGCTTTGGCTGGAAGCGCTCAAGGCCGAACTGGAGGGTCTGTTCATCGATAAGGGTCCAGACCAGGGGCGGATCCTCCGCCAGCTTGTCGAAGGCCCCCTCCGTGCCAAACTGGCCAGCAAAATCGCGGAGACCCCAGAATTGCAACAAGCGGTGCAGCAACGGGAGGCTACATTCGACCACTATGCAGCGGCCCTTATCTCGTGTGCTGATCCCGATGACGCCCTGGCCAGCCATTATGCTGCCAGCCACCCCAAGCGTCGCGCGGGTGAGAAACTTTCCGAGGCGGTGGCTCGAGTGGAGCGGGCCTTCCGCTCGGCCGCGGCCTATGGCTGCCAGCCGGCCGACACTGGCCGCTTCTGGGCCCTTTATGGCCTTCTGACGCCGCAGGAACGCTCGGCATACACCGGGCGCCCGGGGGTGCGCAGCCAGCTGCAGTGCCCGTTTTGTGAAACAGAAGGGGCCACAGCCCGCCGTCTCGGCGCCCTCCT
>JBEIVK010000790.1:0-2053 GCA_040373935.1 Alphaproteobacteria bacterium | reverse complement strand
GGTACGTGTCTGACAACACGGACTGCGACGACACGCGGGCCTCGGACCGCCCGGGCGCCGCCGAGGTGTGCGACACCCGAGACAACGACTGCGACGGCGCGGTGGACGAGGGCTTGCTCCTCGACTTCTACGCCGACGCCGATCGCGACACCTACGGCGACGCCGCGGTGTCGGTGACCGCCTGCGCCGCGCCGTCCGGGTACGTGTCCGACAACACGGACTGCGACGACACGCGGGCCTCGGACCGCCCGGGCGCCGCCGAGGTGTGCGACACCCGGGACAACGACTGCGACGGCGCGGTGGACGAGGGCTTGGGCTCCCCGTTCTACGTGGACGCCGACGGGGACACCTACGGCGACGCCGCGGTGTCGGTGACGGCCTGCGCCGCGCCGTCTGGGTACGTGTCCGACAACACGGACTGCGACGACACGGACCCGGCCATCCACCCCGGCGTGAGCCCGGACGTGGCCGACGGCGTGGACTCCGATTGCGATGGCGACGACGCGCCGTGCGGGCTCTCGGTGCGGTACGTCCCCGCCGAGTACGCCACCATCCAGGACGCCATCGATGCCTCCTGCGACGGGGACCGCATCGAGGTGTCCGCCGGGACGTACCCGGAGGACATCTCCTACGGCCTCCGCAACCTGGACGTCGTGGGGGTCGATGGGTCTGCGGTGACGTCCATCGTCGGCACCGGCGGCGGTCCGGTCGTCCAGATGACCTTCGGCGGCAGCCTGGAGGGCTTCGACATCTCGGGCGGCCGGGGGATCGGCCTGACGGGCGGCGGGCTCTCCATCTCGGCGAGCGCGGTGGAGGTCACGCTGCGCGACCTCGTCATCCACGACAACGTCGAGAGCGGCACGACGGGCTTCGGGGGCGGCGCCTACGCCATCCTCTATGGCGCCGCTTCTCTCATCATCGAGGACACCGTCTTCCGCGACAACGACGCCGGCATCAGCGGCTTTGGCGGCGGGCTCTTTCTGCAGTTCGGCGGCAGCGGCCTGCGCGACATCGGCACCGCGAGCCTGACGAACGTCGACTTCGAGGGCAACGCCGCCGCGTTTGGCGGGGCGCTGCGCGCGCGGTGTGGCACGGTCGACATCACGGGCGGGTCCTTCGTCGGAAACACGGCGGACATCGGATCGCTGTTCATCGACATGGACACCGAGGTCACCCTTCGCGACGCCACCTTCCGCGACAACGAGGCGGACTTTGGCGCCGCGATCTTCGTCAATGGCAACTCGTCTCTGGATGCCGCTGGCATCGAGATCGTGGACAACGTCGGGTCTTTCGGCGGCGGCATCTTCGTCAACAGCGGTGGGGCGCTCTGGCTCGACCAGTCCGCCCTCGTCGGCAACCGCGGCTCCTCCGGGTCCGCCCTCTTCGTGAACGCCGGCGGCGCCGCTGACCTCACGAATGTCGTCCTCGCCGGCAACGTGGGCGCGTCCGACGGCGCGCTCTACGTCAACACCGCGGGGACGCCCACCGCCGTCACCGCGACGAACACGGACATCGTCGGCAACGCTTCGGCCGGCGTGGCCTGCAACGGAGCGACGCTGGCGCTGCTCAACACCACGGTCGCCCACAACAGCGGGGTCGGCATCATCGGGCCATGCCCCGCCGGGACCTTCGCGCACATCAACCTCTACGCCAACGCCGGCGGCCCCGTGTCCGTCCTGTCCGATCCCACCGGCACCAGCGGCAACATCGCGGTGTCCCCCGGCTACACCTCCTTCTCCAGCGCGGTCAGCGCCTCGCTGTGGGACCTCACGCTCGCCCCGGGCTCCGCGCTCATCGACGCGGGCTCGCCCTCCGTGCTCGACGTCGACGGCACCCGCTCCGACATCGGCGCCTACGGCGGCCCCGGCGGCGCCTGGTAAGCCTTCGCCCCGCCACATCGGCCGGGGCTCTGCCGCGGGCGGCCGCCGCCCGGTCCTGGTCCTCGCCGGCTGCCGCACCCCGTGTCCGCCGGGGGCGCGGCGGGGCAGCCCCCTCCGCCGCTGCGCGGCGCCCTCTGGCCCCGGTGGTGCGGTGGCCCCGCCTCCGGGGCCGT
>JBEIVK010000620.1:0-2845 GCA_040373935.1 Alphaproteobacteria bacterium | reverse complement strand
GGGGTCCACCGGCTGGAGCGGATCTGGCCGGACGAGGCGTCCACCGAGGCCAAGGCGGTCGCGGCGGCGGCCCTCCAACTGCGCCAAGACACGCACACGCGGGGGCGCCACCCGTACCGTGAGGTCGGGGAGGTCACGCCGGACTTCGCCCTGCTGGATCAGGACGGGCGGGTCGTGCAGATGGCGCGTTTCCGGGGCAAGCAGGTGCTGCTCAACTTCATCTTCACCCGCTGCCCGGTGGCCACGATGTGCCCGGCCGCGACGGCGAAGATGATTACGGTGCAGCGCCTCGCGCGGGAGGCGGGGGTGGGAAATCTGGAGCTGGTTTCTATCACCCTCGATCCCGCCCACGACACCCCCGGGGTCTTGCATGCCTACGCCGCCGTCCGGGGCATCGATACCGCCAATTTCTCCTTTCTCACTGGCCCGGCCCAGGCGATCCGCGACCTGCTGGCCCAGTTCGGGGTCAACACCCAGTTCCAAGGTGACATCCTCCAGCACACCCTCGCGACGGTGCTGATCGCGCCCGACGGGCGCATCGCGCACCGCACGGACGGGAGCCAGTGGGATCCCGAGGAATTCGTCCGCCGCCTTTCCCGCTGATGTCCACCGCCGCCTCCGCTCCGCCGCTTTCCCGTCCGCCCTTCGCCTGGGGCCAGTTTTTCGCGCTCACCGCGGGGGCCGCTGCGGTGTTCGCGCTCCTGCGGCTGATCCCGACGGGCAGTGACCTCAACCATATGGATTTCCGGGTCGACGCGAAGGGCGGCCAGGCGATCGAGTTCTGCGACCCGCTCAACCCGCAGTTCATCCCGGTCGTCGCGGTGAAATCCCCGGTCGTGATGGAGGTCGCGCCGGCCGTCCCGCCGGTCGCCGGCCGCGCGGTCGCGGCCGTGGTCACGCTGAAGACCGCGCGCGGGAAGGCGATCGGCCCGGAGGACCTCCAGGTGACGCACACCCGGCGCCTGCACCTGCTGGCCGTCGACCCCACGCTCGCGGATTACCAGCACCTGCATCCCGAGCCCGGCGCGCGGCCCGGGGAGTGGGCCTTCACCTTCACGCCCGCGCGGCCCGGGACTTACCGGATCTTCGCGGACTTCACCCCGACCGCCACCGGCCGCGGGCTCTACGCGAGCGCGGATGTCGAGGTGAGCGGGGAACCCGGGGCCGCCGCGGCGCCCGCACCGATGCCGGTTGCCGCCGGGGAGGCGTTGACGCGGGACGGCCACCGCTTCGCGCTGACCGTGCGCCCCGCGCCCGCGCGGCCGGGCCAGCCCCTGGACCTGCGCTTCGGCGTGGAGCGGACGGACGGGGCCGCGTTCGCGTTGGGTGAGGTGATGGACGCGTTCGCGCACCTGGTGGCCTTCGACGCGGAGCGCTCCGGCTTCGCGCACCTTCATCCGGTCGTGACCGGACCCGCGCGGCCCGGGCCGGCGCCGCGGACGGAGCTCGACTTCAAGCTGACCATCCCGCGCGCCGGCCGTTACACCATCTGGGCGCAGCTGAGCCTCGGGGGCCGAGAGGTGTTTGTGCCGTTTCAGTTGGAAGTGAAATGAAGGCCGGCGGCCCGGAACGGCGCCCCGGCGAGGCGTGGGAGCGCCGGGTGCCGCCGCTGCTGGCGTGGTTGGTGGCGGCGGGCGCGGTGTGGGCCTTGGGGCGGGGATGGCCGTCGCCGGATTGGGGCGGGGCGGTTGCTTCCGTCGTGGCTGGGCTGCTGGCAGTCGCGGGAGGCGTGCTGGCGGGGGCGGGCGTGTGGCAATTCCGCCGGGCGGCGACGAGCCTGAGCCCGTTTGCGGGGGCGGGGGTGCGCGTGCTGGTGGTGGACGGGGTGTACGGGTGGACGCGCAACCCGATGTACCTGGGTCTGGCGTTGGCGCTGGCGGGCGTCGTGGTCTGGCGGGGGAGTTGGGCCGCGGTGGCGCCGTGGCCGCTGTTCTGCGCCTACCTGCAGCGCTTCCAGATCCGGCCCGAGGAGCGGGATCTTTCCGCCGCGTTCGGCGCGGAGTTCGCGGCCTACCAGGCGCGCGTCGGCCGCTGGTGCGGGCGGCGCGGCTGAGCCCGGCCCACGGCGCGGGCAAGCGGGGCGCCTGGAAGCGCCCAGCCCGGGCTCAGGCCTCGTTGGCGCGGAGCACCCGGAGCATATTCCCGCCGATGATCTTCCGTATGTCGTCGTCCGAGTAACCGCGCTGGACCAGGCCCACGGTGAACAGCGGCCAGTTGGTCCACGCGAGGGAGGCCGCGGCGCGCGGGTCGCGGGTCCCGGGCGTCAGCGCCCCCGCCGGCCACAGCGCCTCCCAGCGGACCCGGCCCGGCGGGCGCGACGGCGCGGGCGTGTCGTTCGGCCGCAGGCGGGAGGCGTAGCCGACATCGGTCCCGATGCCCACGTGGTCCACGCCAAATTTCCGCGCGACGTGGTCGATGTGGTCGAGGAAAGCCGGCAGGTCGCGGTTCTGGCCGAGGAAGGCCTGGATGCAGCAGATGCCGATCAGCCCGCCCGTGTCGGCGATCGCGCGGATCACCTCGTCGGTCTTGGCGCGGATGTGCGGGTGCAGCGCGGCCGCGGTCGAGTGGCTCGCCACCATTGGCCGGGTCGAGACCTTGGCGGTGTCGTGGCTGGTGCGCAGGCTGCTGTGGGAGACATCGGCGATCACCCCGTGGCGGTTGAGCTCGGCGACCGCCTGCCGTCCGAAGTCCGTCAGCCCGCCGTCGGAGGGCTCGCCGCAGCCGGTGCCGAGCGGGTTCTGCCGGTTGTAAGTGACGTGCATCATTCGCACGCCGAGCCCGGCGAAGGTCGGGATGAGGCGCAGCTCGTCGCGGGTGTTCACCCACTGTCCCGGGAGCGGGACGC
>JBEIVK010000942.1:0-1664 GCA_040373935.1 Alphaproteobacteria bacterium | reverse complement strand
GCCAGCGGTCGCCGCCGCACGCGCGGCCGAGCCGCTGGGCCTCGCGCCGTTCGTCGTCGCGGCCTTCTCGGGCGCGCTCCCGCCAGCCGCGCTCGGCGCGGCCTGGCGCCGCGCGCTGCATCTGTTCGCCTGGGAAGCTGCAGTCGAGGCGGATCCAGCCCTGGCGCGCTTCCGCGCCGTCGAGCACGCCGAGGCCGTGGCGGCCTTCGCCGCCGCAGACCGCGCGGCCCTGGGCCTCGCCCAGCAGGCGCTCCGGGCGCACCTCGCCGGGCGCGTTCCGCCGCTCTCCGCGCCCGGCGAAGAGATGGCCCTGCTGCGACGCCAGAGCATGCTCCAGCGCAACCACCTCCCGCCGCGCAAGCTCTTCGCGGCGCTTCCGACGCTGTTGCGCCGTCTCAAGCCCGTGATGCTGATGTCGCCGGCCTCCGTCGCGCGCTTCCTGGACCCGGCGGCGCCTCCCTTTGACCTCGTGGTCTTCGACGAGGCCTCCCAGATTCCCCCCTGGGACGCCATCGGGGCCATCGCGCGCGGCCGCGAGGCGGTCATCGTGGGCGACAGCAAGCAGCTCCCGCCGACGAGCTTTTTCGACCGCGGGGACGACGGCGAGGCGGCGCCCGACGAAGAGGACGTGGTCGAGCTGGAGAGCATCTTGGACGAGGCGGTGGCCGCCGGCCTGCCGCAGCTCTCCTTGGAGTGGCACTACCGCTCCAAGCACGAGTCGCTGATCGCCTTCTCCAACCAGCACTCCTACGAAGGCCGGCTCTTCACGTTCCCGTCCGCGGCGCGCACCACCCCCGGGCTCGGCGTGCGTCTGGTGCCCGTGCCCGACGGCGTGTACGACCGCGGGCGCACCCGCACCAACCGCCGCGAGGCGGAGGCCGTGGTCGAGGCCCTGCGCGCCGAGCTGCGCCAGCCCTCGCCGCGCAGCGTGGGCATCGTCACCTTCTCGATGCCGCAGCAGCGCCTCATCGAAGACCTGATCGACCGTCTCCGCGCCGAAGAGCCTGAGCTGGAGCGCTTCTTCGCGAGCGACGCCGATGAGCCGGTCTTCATCAAGAACCTGGAGAACGTGCAGGGCGACGAGCGCGACGTCATGCTGTTCTCCATCTGCTACGCGCGAGACCCGGACGGCGTCCTCGCGATGAACTTCGGGCCGCTCAACCGCCAGGGCGGCGAGCGCCGCCTCAACGTCGCCGTCACCCGGGCGCGCCAGCAGCTCCTCGTCTTCTCGACGCTCACGCCCGACCAGATCGACCTCGGTCGCACCAGCGCCCGCGGCGTGGCCCACCTGCGCTCCTTCCTGGAGTATGCGGCGCGGGGCCCGGCGGCGGGCGCGACGTCCGGCGGTGCCGGGGCGGGCGTCTTGCTGGACGCCTTGGCCTCCGACCTCGAGGCCGCGGGGCACCGCGTGCTGCGGGGCGTCGGCGCGTCCGGCTACAAGGTGGACCTCGCCGTGGTGGACCCGTCGAGCCCCGACACCTGCCGCGTGGCCATCGAGACGGACGGCCCCGGGTGGTCGGGCGCCGCCCAGGCCCGCGAGCGCGAGCGCTTGCGGCATGACGTCCTGGGCAGCCTGGGCTGGCGGGTCGTGCGCGCGTGGTCGCTCGAGTGGTGGCTGGACCCGGCCGCCGAGTCCGCCCGCGTGCGCGCCGCGGTCGCCGCCG
>JBEIVK010000279.1:0-5423 GCA_040373935.1 Alphaproteobacteria bacterium | reverse complement strand
GCGCTACTGGCGGCGGCCGGCGGGACGCGGCTGCTCGTGGGGCCGCGGGCGGCCTGCGACGCGGTGTGGGACGGCCTGGGGCGCCCCGGCTGGCGCACCCGCCACGACCAACGCCTCTACGTCGCCGAGGCCGTGGGGCCAGGGCCGTTCGCGGTGCCCACCGCGGCGCAGGCCGCGGACGTGGACGCCCTGCAGCCGATGCACCTCGGCCTGCTCGAAGAAGACCTCGGCGTCACCGCCGACGAGATCGACGCGGCGGCCCACCGGGCGGACATCGCCCGCCGGGTGCGGCAGGGCAAGGTTCGAGTCTTGCGCGATCCGCCGGGCGGCGCGCCGGTTTTTGCCGTGGACATCGGCACGGTGCGGCCGGAGGGAGTGCAGGTGGGCGGGACCTTCGTGCGGGCAGACGCGCGCGGGCGCGGCTGGGCGACCCGCGGGATGCGCGGGTTGGTGCACGACCTGCTGCCGCAGACGGCGCGGGTCACGCTCCACTGCAACGAATCCAACGCCCCGGCCGTACGGGCCTACGAAGAGGCAGGGTTCCGACCGGCGGCGCCCTTCCGGCTGATGGTCCTGGACGGCGGCGCCCGATAGGGGGCGGCACAGGGGGCGTGGCGTGGTGCAGACGGGTGAGGCGTTCTCTGCGGCGATCGCGGCGGCCGTCGGCGAGGCGGAGCAGCACACCTCCGCGGAGATCGTGGTGGTGGTCGCGCCGCGGTCGGCGTCGTGGTCCGGCGTGGCCGCGGCGGTCGGCGCGGCGGCGGCGTGGGCCGTGCTGGCGGTCGCCGTGCTGGCGCACTTCGTCGAGGTGCATCCCTACGCGCTCCTCGCCGAGCTTCCCGTGGTCGGCATCGGCGGGGCTTGGCTCGCCCACCGCAGCCCCGCGCTGCTGCGGCTGCTGGTGCCGAAAGCCCGCCAGGCAGCCGCCGTAACGGCCGCGGCACACGCCGCTTTTGTCGCCGAGCAGGTTCACGAGACGCGCGCGCGCACCGGCGTCCTTCTCTACCTCTCCCTGCTGGAGCGACGCACCGCCCTGGTGGTGGACGCCGGCGTCGAGGGCGCCGTGCCCGACGGCGCCCTGGCCGCGCTGCGCTTCGGGCCCGCGCCGGGGCAGCTCGGAACGCTCGACGAGCTCTGCGCCGGCGTCCGCTCCACCGGGCAGGTGCTCGGCCGCCACCTGCCGCCGTCCCCCGGCGACAACCCGGACGAGCTGCCCAACGCCCCGCGGGTGCGCACATGAGCCCCCGCGAGCGTCTGTGGAGTTGGTATCTCCGCTTTGGTCCTGGGGTCGCGCGGGCGATGGCCTTGCTCGTGCTCGCGGCGCTGCTGCTGGGCCTCGCCAACGAGGCCTGGGCGCGGGTCGGCGGCGGCCACGGCAGCTCGGGGGGGAGCCGGGGCCGCAGCAGCGGCGGTTTCCGGTCCAGCGGCGGAGGAAGCAGCTTTCGCGGCGGAGGCGGCGGCGGGGATGGCGACGGGCTCGCCCTGCTCATCTGGCTGTTCTGGGAGCATCCGCTCATCGGTATCCCGCTTGCGATTGCCCTCTTCGGCTACTCGATGTACACGCAGCGGTCGCGGAGCCAGCCCGGCACCTGGCGCGGCGAGCCGGGCGGTGGGGCGGCGGCCGCGGGCGGCGGCGGCGGCGTCCGGGGCAAGGGCAGCCCGGCCGGGGTCAAGGCGCTGCAGGTGGCCGACCCGTCCTTCTCCCTCCCCTTGTTCATCGACTTCGCGCTGCTGATCGTCGCGCGGGCGCACCGCGCGGGCGCGCGCCAGGAGTCTGCGCTGGCGCCTTGGCTCACCGACGAGGCGCGCGCGGCGGTGCGTGGGCTGCACCCCGCGTCCAGCCGCGTCCTGGAGGTCATCGTCGGGTCGGTGCAAGTGCAGCACGCCGATGCGGGTGCCGAGCGGTCGCGCATCGTGCTCGACCTCAGCCTCAACCTGCTCTCCGCGGAGGGCGGCGCCGAGCGGCAAGTGCTCGTCGAGGAGCGGTGGTCCTTCAGCCGCGCAGCCGGGCTCGTGTCCCCACCGCCCGAGCGCCTCGTGGTGCTCTGCTGCGCGGCCTGCGGCAGCCCGGCCGAGCCGCGCCCGGACGGCGCCTGCGTCAGCTGCGGCGTTCCGCGCACCAATGGCGCCTCGCACTGGGTCGTGGGCGGGGTGATCCGCCGCCACATCGAGGCGGTCTCGCGCCCCGATCTCACCCTCGGCGGCGGCATCGAGGAGGGCACGCGCCTCCCCACGGTCCTCGCGCCCGACCTGGCCGTCGCCCGCCGCACCTTCGAGGCCCGCCACCCAGACTTCTCCTGGGCGGCCTTCCGCGGCACGGTGGTCGACACCTTCCTCCGGCTGCAAGCCGCCTGGGCCAGCGGCAAGTGGGAGGGCGCCCGCCCCTACGAGACGGACGCCCTCTTCCAGCAGCACCGCTTCTGGATGGAGCGCTACGCCCGCGCCGGGCTCCGCAACGCCAACGCCGACGTCTCCGTGGACCGCGTGGAGCTCTGCGCGGTCGGGCGCGACGCCTGGCTGGAGTCGGTGACGGTGCGGGTGTTCGCCCGAATGAAGGACTGGACAGAAGAGACGGCCACCGGCCGCGTGGTGGGCGGCTCCCAGTCGGAGGCGCGGGTGTTCAGCGAGTACTGGACCTTCATCCGCGCGGTGGGCGGCAAGCGGCGCGCGGGCAGCGGAGCGGATAGCTGCCCCTCCTGCGGCGCCCCCCTGGACCGCGTGAGCATGGCCGGTGTGTGCGGGTACTGCGAGGCGCACATCACCTCGGGCGAGTTCGACTGGGTACTCTCGCGCATCGAGCAGGACGAGGTCTATGGCGGCTGAACCGGAGATCGACATCCTGCGCGAGCTGCTCGGGGACCTCCTCCCCGCCGAGGACGGCCTGCGCCACGCGGGCCCGCCGCCCGCTTTCTCCATCCGGAAGCACGGGGACGAGGGCCTCGCGTCCGCCTTGGCCGACGCGCTGGCCCACACCGGGCGCGTCGAGCGGGCCACCCACGGCTTCCACACGTACCCGGCCGGCATGCATCCCGACGCGGCGCGGGCCGTCATCGCGGCCAACCCGGGCCCCGTGCACGACCCCTTCTGCGGCGGCGGCACCGTGCTGGTGGAGGCCATCCTCGCCGGTCGCCCCGCCTCCGGCACGGACCTCAGCCCCGTCGCCCTGATCGTCGCGGGCGCGCGCACCGGAGACGCAGCCTCCGCGGGTCCCTTGCGCGCAGCGGCGCGCCGCATTGCCGAGGCGGCGCGGCAGCGCACAGAGGTGGAGCTCCCCGAGGCGGTGGTGGAGTGGTACGAGCCCCACGTCGCGGCCGAGATGGCGCGCCTGCGCGATGGCGTCCTGGCGGCGGATCCCGCGGTTCGGCCGCTGCTGAAGGCCGTGTTCTCGTCCATCGTCGTCAAGGCCTCGTACCGGGAGAGCGACACCTCCAATCGCCGCGCCCCCGCGCACCGGCCGCCCGGCACGACGCCGGTGCTCTTCCACAAAAAAGCCCGGGAGCTCGGGCGGATGCTGGAGTCGCTGCCCGCCCACGGGCCGGCCCGGCTGCGCGCAGCGGACGCCCGGCGCGTCGGGCCGCCGCCCGGCACCGGCCTCGTGCTGACGAGCCCACCGTACCCCGGTGTCTACGACTACCTCCCCATGCAGCAGCTTCGCCTCGCGTGGCTCGGCATCTCGGCGGGCGCCTCCGCCTATGCCTCCGAAGTGGGCAGCCGCCGCGCCTTCCGGGCCGCCGGGCGGGCCGCCGCGTTCCGGCAATGGCGCGCAGACACCTTCGCCTGGGTGAAGGCCCAGGCCGACGCGCTGCCCAGCGGCGGGCGGGTGGCCATCAACGTCGGAGACGGCCTCGTCGGGGACCGCCTGGTGGACGCCCTCTCCCCCACGGTCGAGGCCATGCGCGCGGCGGGGCTGCGCGTCATCGCCCGCGCGAGCGCCGACCGCCCGGACCACGCGCGCAGCGCGATCCGCATCGAACACATCGTCCTCGGCGAGAAGCCCTGAGCCCCCATGTACGTCGTCATCGCCGGCGAGAGCGAGGTCGCGTTCAGCATCGCTGAGCTGCTGATGGAGCAGCACAAGGTCATCCTCGTGGGCCCGACGCCCCACGCGGCGCCCCGGCTGGACCGCCTGGATGTCGAGCTGGTGTCCGGGTCCTGCACGGACGCCGGGGTGTTGGAGGCGGCACACATCCGGAACGCCCGGGTGTTCGTGGCGGCCACCGAATCGGATGAGCAAAACCTCGTCGCCTGCATCGCGGCGCGGCGCGCGGGGGCGCAGCGGACGATTTGCCTGCTGTCCCGGCCCGGCTTCGTCCGCATCGCCGAAGAGGACGACCGCCTCGCCGAGTCGCTCGGCATCGACGCCATCGTGCGGCCCTCCGAGCAGCTCGCGCGGGAGATCCTCCGCATCGTGACCGTGCCCGGCGCGCTGGACCTCGAGCATCTGGTGGGCGGTCGGGTGCGCCTGCTGCGGCACGCGGTCGAGCCGGACGCGCGGCTGCTGGAGGCGCCCTTGCGCGGGCTGGAGCTCCCCGAGAACGTCGTGCTGGTGATGGGCCGCCGCGGCGACGAGACCTTCATCCCCACCGGAGAGACGCGCTTCCTGCCGGGCGACAAGGTGACGGCTGTGGGCACGCCCCGGGGCGTTCACGAGCTGCGGTGGCGTTTTCTGCGCGGCAAGCACCACGGGGCCGACGTGCAACGCGCCACCATCGTCGGCGGCGGCGTCGTGGGCTTCGCGGTGGCGAAAGGCCTGGAAGAAGCCGGCTGGACGATCAAGCTGATCGAGGCCAGCCAAGCCCGCTGCGAGTCCATCGCGCCGCAGCTCGAAGGGGTCGTGCTGCACGGCGACGGCACGGACATGGACCTGCTCG
This sequence comes from Alphaproteobacteria bacterium, assembly GCA_040373935.1. Taxonomy (GTDB): domain Bacteria; phylum Myxococcota_A; class UBA796; order UBA796; family UBA2385; genus JBEIVK01. Next base: position 552 of record JBEIVK010000279.1, on the reverse strand, counting down.
AAGAGGAGCGCATCGGGGACGAACCGGTGATGGTCGCGGTCACGTCCAACGACGAGAAAAACCTCCTCGTCAGCGTCTTGGCGCGTCATCTGGGCGTGAAGCGCATCATCACCCGCGCCGACCGCCTGGCGAACGAGCGCATCTTCGAGAAGGTCGGCATCGACGTTGTGCGCAGCGCGCGGGGCGCCGCCATCCGCACCGTCGTCCGCAAGGTCGTGGGCGCCCGCGCAGACCTCCACGCCGAGCTGGAGCACGGCGACATGGAGATCATCGAGATCACCCTCCCGGACGGATACCCGGACACCCCGGTTCGAGATCTCGCCTGCTCGCTCTTCGCCATCATCGCCACGGTGCTGCGCGGCCGTCAGGTCATCGTGCCCAACGGCCGCACCGTCCTGCACGGCGGTGATCACCTGCTCGTCTTCACGTCCAAAGCCGATGAAGACGCCGCGCGCGTGCACTTTCTCCGCGCGCCCTCCCGGGCACCGGCGGGCCTTCCGCCCGACGACGCGACGGAGGGCTGACCGTGCGCCTGCGCCTCGTGCTCGCGGT
>JBEIVK010000293.1:0-5253 GCA_040373935.1 Alphaproteobacteria bacterium | reverse complement strand
GGCGCCGCGGCGGCCCCAGCGGGTGCAGCGGCTGGAGCGGCGTCACCCGGCGGCGGAGCGGCGGACCCGGCAGCCCCGCCGCCCCCGTTGGCGGCGCCGCCGGACGGGTCGAAGTCGTCTTTCAGCTCGAGCGCGATGCCGGTGACCGGGGCGTCGCCCACCGTGATGTCGGCGATGGCGCCCGGGTCGCCCTTGGTCGGGCCATCGCCCGAGGTGTCGATGAAGGCCATCACCCGTACGGCCCCCGCGCCCTTGGGCGCCTCCACCGTCCACGGGCCGAGCGCCTTGATCTCCATGGTGTGCAGGAGCTGCGGCGGCTGCGAGCCCTCGACCCGCTGGAAGTCGATGCGGAGGCGGCCCGCCACGGCGCCGCTGTAGGTGAAGGTGCCGTCCAGGGCAGCGCCTTCACCGGCAGCGACCGACCACTGCGAGGCGTTGGGATCTTGTGCGGCGGGTGCCCCGGCGCCGGCCGGGCCGGGTGCCGCCGCGCCGGGCGCAGCGTCTCCCTCCAGGGGCATGGGGGACGGGTCGGGACAGCCGACCAGCACGGACAAGGAGACGAGGACCGACGACCAACGGAGGGGATGCGCCATCATGCACCTGCGGACGACTGCGGCCGTAGCGGGGCCCTTGGCCTCTGTCAACGCGTGTTCGCGTCCGACGGCTTGACGCCGCGGGGCCGGGCGCGGTACGGAAGGCCGTTCGCGTGGCGAGAGGTGTCGAGTGGCGGTCACACTGCGTGGGTTCGTGTTCCTGGACAGCCTCCAGCCGCAGCTGGCGGCGTTCACTGGCACGACCTGCCGTGGCTTCTTGCCGCTGGCAGGCCAGGCCTCGCTGTGGATCGAGACGGCCCCCGGCATGATCATCAACACGGTCACGGACGTCGCCCTCAAGGGCAGCCGGGCCGCCCCCGCGGTGCAGGTGGTCGAGCGCGCCTTCGGTCTGCTGGAGGTTCACCACGACGACAAGGGGGAGGTGCACGCCGCGGGAGACGCCGTGCTGCGCCACCTCGGGCTCCGGCGGGAAGACACGACCCGCCCGCGCGTGGTGTCCAACCAGGTCATCCGCTCGGTGGAGGCCTACCAGGCGCAGATCATCAACCGCAACCGCCAGGGGATGATGCTCATCCCCGGCGAGTCGTTGTTCATCCTCGAGACCGAGCCCGCAGCCTGGGTCGTCGCGGCGGCGAACGCCGCCGAGAAGGCCGCGCGGGTCAACCTGGTGAACCTCCAGCCCTTCGGCGCCTTCGGGCGCTTGTGGATGGCGGGTTCGGAGAGCGAGATCGACAGCGCCCGGGACGCCGCCATCGCGGCCATCGAGGCGCTCGCCGCGGGGCGTTGACAGGCATTCGTTTGATTTCACCGGGCTTCGGCCCTGACCCACAGATGCAGGCAAGCTGGAGGTAGCAATGGCGGACGCGCTCGGTTTGATCGAGACCCGGGGCTTTGTGGCGATGGTGGAGGCCGCTGACGCGATGGTGAAGGCCGCGCGGGTCGAGCTGGTCGGCTTCGAGAAGATCGGCGGTGGCTACGTCACCGCGATCGTCCGGGGCGATGTCGCGGCGGTCAAGGCGGCCACCGAGGCGGGCGCCCGGTCCGCGCAGAAGGTGGGCGAGCTCGTGAGCGTGCATGTCATCCCGCGCCCGCACGAGAACATCGACGCCGTGCTGCCCCTCGGGCGCAAGCCCGCCGCCGGGTAGTGCCATGAAGCTCGGGCGCATCGTCGGGACTGTCGTCGCCACGCGCAAAGACGAGCGCCTGGAAGGCTTGCGTCTGCTCGTCGTGCGCGACCTCTCCCTCGACTTGAAGGAAAAGGACGCGTTCGTCGTGGCGATTGACGCGGTCGGCGCGGGTGTTGGCGAGGTCGTGCTGGTGGCGGCGGGCTCCTCGGCCCGCCAAACCACCGTCACCGACAAGCGCCCTGTGGATTCGGTGGTGATGGCGATCGTCGACACCGTCGATGTCGGCGGGGCCGTCGTGTACGACAAGGCGAAGGAGTCGACGTGAGCGAGGTCGATGTCGCGGCGGTGGTCGAGAAGGTGCTGGCCCGCTTGCAGGCGCCCGCGCCGGCGGCGGGCAGCGGGCAGATGCCGGCCCGGCCGCGGGGGGTCTTCGACTCCATCGACCGCGCCGTGGATGCCGCGCGCAGCGCCCAGCAGGTGCTGATCGCCCTGCCGCTCGAAAAGCGGCGGGAGATCATCGCGGCGGTGCGTCGCACGGGCATCGCAGAGGCGCAGGTCCTCGCCCGGATGGCCCGGGACGAGACGGGCATGGGCCGCTTCGAGGACAAGGTCAAGAAGAACCTCCTCGTGCTGCACCGCACCCCGGGGCCGGAGATTTTGGACCCGATCTCCTGGTCGGGCGACGATGGCCTCACCTTGGTCGAGCGGGCGCCCTTCGGGGTGATCGGCTCCATCACGCCGTCCACCAATCCGACGGAGACCATCCTCAACAACACCATCTCCATGGTGTCGGGAGGCAACACCGTCGTCTTCAACGCACACCCGGGCGCCCGGGAGTGCTCGATCTACGCGGTGGACCTCATCAACCGCGCGAGCATCTCGGTCGGCGGCCCGGAGAACCTGGTCACGACGGTTGCGCACCCGACGCTCGGCACGGCCGACGCGCTGATGAAGCATCCGGGGATCCGGGTCATCGTCGTGACGGGTGGCGGCGCCGTGGTCAAGGCGGCGATGGGCAGCGGCAAGAAGTGCGTCGCGGCGGGGCCCGGCAATCCGCCCGTGGTGGTGGACGAGACGGCCAACCTCGACGTCGCGGCGGCGGGCATCGTGTTGGGGGCGTCCTTCGACAACAACGTCATCTGCGTCGACGAAAAAGAGGTGCTGGCGGTCAACGGCATCTTCGACGAACTGCTCCAGAAGGTCGAGGCGAAGGGCGCGGTGCGCCTCCGCAACCACCAGATCACGCGGCTCGAGAAGGTGGTGCTGACCCCGGACCGCGCCCATGTGAACCGCGCTTGGGTCGGCAAAGACGCCGCCGCGTTGCTGCGCGAGATCGACGTGCCCTACCAGGGTGATCCGCGCCTCGTGGTGTGCGAGGTGCCCTTCGACCACCCCTTCGTCCAGCATGAGCTGCTCATGCCGGTCTTGCCGTTCGTACGCGTCAAGGACGTGCACGAGGGCATCGACCTCGCGCTGGCCGCGGAGCACGGCTACGGCCACACGGCCTCGATGTACTCGCGCAACCTGGACTCGCTGCACCGGATGGCGCGGGCCTTCAACGGCTCCATCTTCGTCAAGAACGGCCCCCACGTCGCCGGGCTCGGCTTTGGCGGCGAGGGCTACACGAGCTTCACCATCGCCTCGCCGACGGGTGACGGGCTGACCACCGCCCGGACGTTCACCCGCGAGCGCCGCTGCACGCTCTCGGGCTACTTCCGGATCGTCTGATGGACGCTCTGGCCCTCGTCGAGCTGGACGCGGTGGCCACCGGGCTGCGCGCCCTCGATGCGCTCGTCAAGAAGGCGCCGGTCACCGTGCTGGAGGCCAACCTCATTGAGCCGGGGCGCTTCCTGCTGTTGTTCGCGGGAGAGGTGGCGCCGGTGGAGGCGTCCTTCGCCGAGGCCCAGGAGGTGGGGGCCGGGGCTGTGGTCGACGCTCTGTTCCTGCCCTTCGCGCACCCGCAGATCGTCCCTGGGCTTCGCGGTGGGCTCGCGCTCCCGCCCGCGCCGGACACGCTCGGCGTCGTCGAGGCCTCGAGGGTCGCGAGCGCGCTGGTGGCCTGCGACGCGTGCCTCAAGGGCGCCGATGTGTCGCTCGTGGGGCTGCGGGTGGCAGGCGGGCTCGGTGGGCGCGGGTACTTTGTGCTGCACGGCGTTCAGCATGATGTGGACGCCGCGATGGAGGCGGCGGCCTCGGTGCTTGGTGTGCGCGGGGCCCTGCACCGCATCGAACGCATCGCGCGGCCGCATCCCGAGATGGTGCCTTTCCTCCTGCGTCCGGCGCCCTTCGCGCCCGGGAGTCTCTGATGGAGCTCGCGCGCGTGCTCGGGCGGGTCGTCGCCACGGTCAAGCATGAGTCCCTCGTCGGCGTTCGCCTCGTGCTGCTTCAGCCGGTCGACGCGGACGGTGTCGAGGTGGGTGAGCCCATCGTCGGCGCGGACGCCCTCCAGTCGGGCCCGGGGGATCTCGTCGCGTGGTCGCCGGGGCGCGAGGCGGCCCTCACCCTGCCGGTCACCTTCTCGCCCGTGGACTGCGCGGTCACGAGCATCGTGGACCACGCCTGGGCCGATCGGAGCCTCCGTTGATCCTCGCCCGCGTGATTGGAAACTGTGTGTCCACCGTTCGGCACCCGGCCCTGGACGGTCGTGCCGTGTTGGTGGTCCAGCCGGTCGGCACCGACACCCACTCGCCAGCCGGTACAGACTTCCTGGCCATCGACGCTGTGCAGGCGGGCCCGGGCGATCTCGTGCTCTGCGCGCGCGAGGGCAACACGGCCCGTCAGGTGCTCGGCGCCGGCGATGCGGCCCCGGTGCACGCGGTCATCCTCGGCGTGGTGGACGCCGTGACGGTGCGTCCGTGACTCCCCCCACCGCCGAAGAGGCCCTGCGGCGCGAGATCGCCGACGCCTGCGCGCTCGTCGGTGCGCGGTGCTGGGTGGCCAACCACGACGGCAACCTGAGCGCCCGCCTCCCGGACGGGGGCTTTCTCGCGACCCCCACCGCCGTCGCCAAGGCGGATGTCCGCCCCGAGATGGTCCTGCGTCTCGGCGCCGACGGCAAAGCCGTGATGGCCGGCGGGCGCGGCCTGTTCTCGGAGTGGGCCTTGCACGCGGCTGCCTATGCAGCCCGGCCGGAGATCGGGGTGGTGCTCCACGCCCACCCGCCCCAATCCACCGCCTTTGCGTGCGCGGGGGTGGCCCTGCCACACCCGTTCCTGGCCGAGGCGGTGGTGTCTCTCGGCCCCGAGATTCCCCTGGTGCCCTTCGTTGCGCCTGGGGCGCCGGAGTTGGGGGAGGGGGTCGCGGCGGCTTTGGGGCGCGCCGATGTCGTGCTGTTGGCGCAGCATGGTGTGCTTGTGGTGGGTGCGACGGTGGAGCAGGCGCTGCTCCGCATGGAGCTGGTGGAGCACCTTGCGCGCATCGCCGCGGCGGCGCTGCCGCTCGGGGGCGTGCGCCCGCTGGAGCCGGCCCTCGTGAGCCGCCTCGCGGCGCGGGGGCGGCCGTCGTCCGCGCGGCCGGGCGCAGCGGCGCCGGAGGCGACCTCGCCGGTGGAGGCGGCGGCGTCCCCGGCGGCG
>JBEIVK010000941.1:0-1665 GCA_040373935.1 Alphaproteobacteria bacterium | reverse complement strand
GGGTCTGCGGCGGCTGCCAGCTCCAGGAGATGCCCCTCGACGCCCAGCGCCGCGAGAAGTCCCGCCTGCTTCCCTCTCTCGTCGGCATCGGCGCGGGCGACGCCGCCGTCGCCGTTCACCCTTTGCGCGGCGCGCCCGGCGCGTACCGCACCCGCAACAAGCTGGAGCTGTCCTGGGGCACCCGGCGCTACCAGTCGGAGGCCGAGCGCCTCGCCGCCGGCGCCGACGCGCCCGCCGGCTCCTTCCTCGGCTTTCATCCGGCCGGGTGGTTCGGCAAAATCGTCCCGGTGTCCGGCTGCCCCCTCGGCACCGCCGCGATGGACGCCGCCATCGCGCGGGTCGCCGCCCTCGGCCTCGGCCCCGCCTGGGACACCCGCGCGGGCCAGGGCGCGTGGCGCCACCTCGTCCTGCGGGACACCGGCACCGCCGACGCCCCGCACCTGCTCGTCGCCCTCGTCACCTCCAGCGCCGTCACCGACGCCGAGATGGACGCCGTCGCCGACGCCCTCGACGGCCTGCCCGGCCTCGCCGGCCTCCTTCACATCGAAAACGACGGCCTCGCCGAGGTCGCCACCGGGCGCTTGCGCCGCGTCCTGCGCGGGGCGGCCCGCCTGGACGTCACCCTCGCCGGGCGTGCGCTCGAGATGCCCTGGGACGCCTTCTTCCAGGTCAACCTCGAGGGCGCGGCCCACCTCATCGACACCATCGCCGAGGCCTTCGGCCCCGCGCCCGCCAGCCCGGAAGGCACCCTCTACGACCTCTACTGCGGCGTCGGCGCGCTTGGCTTCGCGCTCGCGCCCCGCTACGCCCGCCTCGTCGGCGTCGAGCTGCACGCGCCCGCCATCGACACCGCCCGCGACAACGCTGCGCGTCTCGGCATTTCGGGCGAGTGGCACGCCGGCCCCGTCGAAGAGGTGCTGCCCCGCCTCGCCCCACCCGGCCCCGGGCCCGTGCACCTCCTCGTGGATCCGCCCCGGGTCGGCCTTCACCCCAAGGCCGCGCGCTTCCTCGCCGCCTGGCCGGCCGAGGCCCTCGTGTACGTCGCCTGCGGCCCGCGGTCACTCGCCCGGGACCGCGTGCTGCTCGCCGAAGGCGGCTGGCGCCTCGACGCCCTGTGGGGCGTGGACCTCTTCCCCCAGACCCACCACGTCGAGGCCGTCGCGCGGTTCGTCCGGGGCTGAAGCGCCGTTCGGCCCGTCTTCTTGGGGCGGGGGCTGCGCCCCCGCAACGCCCCCGCCTCTCCTGCCGCGGGCGCACCGCCGCAAGGACCCCGGGGAGGACACAGCCGCAGAATCGGGATGACCGAGGCTGATGGGTTGAGGATGGTCTGCGCCATGCCTCCCCGGGGTCGAGCGGTGGGCGATCGTCGCCGCCCGTGATTGAGGAATAGCGCAGGCCGCGCGGGATGCCAACCGTCTTTGTACAGCGTTTGTATAGAGCCAGGCGCGCGCCGCCGGGGACGCCGCCTGCGCGAGATCCCGCGGGCCCGCCAAGGGCCCTTGACATGCCCCTCCCGGCCGGGCAGATTGGCCTCTGATGGCCTCTGGAGTCTGCATGCGCGTCGTCCCGTTCCTCGCCCTCCTGTCCCTCGTCGCCTGCGGTGACAAGGAGGAGGCCGCGCCCCAGGCCGAGTCCACCGATCCCACGGTCGAGTGGTCCACCGAG
>JBEIVK010000182.1:0-6992 GCA_040373935.1 Alphaproteobacteria bacterium | reverse complement strand
CCTGGGCGGGCGGCGGGCCGGCCGGCGCCGCGCCGGGGCCGAGGGGCCCTGACGGCGGGGCGAGCGCCCCGGCGGAGGCCAAAGCGGCTTCGAGGCGGGCGCCGAAGTGGCCGGGCAGGGGACCATCCGGGACGCGAAGGACGAGGCAGCCGCCCGCGCGCACGAGCCCCTCCGCCACCGCCAGCGCGTCGGCCGACGCCGGGCTGGCGCCAAGCTCGAGAACGACGACCGGCGCGTCTCCCCCGAGCATCTGCGGGGCCTCACGGAGCGCCGTGGCGCCTGCGGGGCCGTCCGCGCCGATCCACACGCACGCGCCGGGACCCAGCGCAGCGCTGCGGGCGGCCGCGGCTGCGGCGGTGGCGGCGGCGGACCCTCGGATGACCCAGAGGTGGCGGGGCGGGAGCATGGGGGTGCGTGACAAAGCGGTGGCGCGGTGGGCGCGGGGATGCCGGCTCGGACGGGCGCACGATATCGCGCCTCCTCTCCGGGGACTGCCACCGTGTCTCAACCTACACCGCGCTGGCCGGCCGTCGTGCTCTTCGTGGGCGCGGCCGCAGGGCTGCTCTTCTCCGCGGTCTCGACCTACGACTTCGCCCAGCACCTGGATCGCCAGGTGCACGGGCTGCATTGCTCTTTCGTGCCGGGTCTGGGCACGCCGGACGCGACGGGCACCTCCGGGTGCCACGTGACGCTGATGAGCCCGTACAGCTCGGTGTTCCGCACGCTGTTCTGGGGTGGGCTGCCGATCTCGCTGCCCGGCATCTCGGTGTTCGCGTTCCTCCTGTGGCGGGCCATCCTGCGCCTCGTTCACGGCGGCGCGCCTTCGGCCGACGAGCGCCGGTGGATCGCCCTCGGCGCGGTCTTCCCGGTTCTCGCGACCGTGGTGATGGGCGGGCTCTCGCTGGTCGTCCTGGACGCGCTCTGCAAGGTGTGCGCCGGCATCTACGCGTCCAGCCTCGTCGTCGCTTTTGGGGCCTTCGCCGTCGTCCGCACCGCCGGTCCCCCGGCCGATGCGCCCGACGCGGGCGACGACGCTGCGCCGGCGCCGTCCGGCCCGGTGCCCGCGCTCGTCGCGGCGCTGGTCACCCTCGGCGCCTTTGTCGCCCTGCCGGCCGCGGCGTGGGCGGCCCTCGCCCCGGACCACGGCAAGTACGTCGGCACCTGCGGCAAGCTCGTCGTCCAGGACGACCCGAAGAAGGTCCTCGTCCCCCTGGACCCGCACCCTGGCGCGCGCCCGGCCATCGAGGTTCTGGATCCGCTCTGCCCGTCGTGCAAGGGCTTCGAGGATCGCCTCACCGCCTCGGGGCACGCCCCTGCGCTGGATCGCCGGATCCTCCTGTTCCCGTTGGATCAGGAGTGCAACTGGATGGTCGGCAGCACGATGCACCCGGGGGCCTGCACGGTGTCCGAGGCCGTGCTCTGCGCGTCGGGCGAGGACGGCAACGCCGCCGCCGCGCGCCGCGTCGTGGAGTGGGCCTTCGCCCACCAAGAAGACATCCGCGCCGCGTCCGCGGCGGATCCGGCGGCGGCCAAGGCCATGGTCACCGCTGCCTTCCCGGACCTCGCGCCTTGCGTCGGGAGCGCGGCCGCCCGCGCCCGCCTCAACCACAGCCTCCGCTGGGCGGTTCGCAACGAGCTGCCCGTCCTCACTCCGCAGCTCTACGTGGACGGCACGCGCCTGTGCGACGCCGACACGGATCTCGGCCTGGACTTCACCCTCGGCCGCCTGCTCGCGGCCCCCGGAGCCCGCCCGTGAAGCCCCTCGATCTCGCCATGGGCGCCGTCTGCGCGCTCATTCCGGTCGCCCTTGTCACCACCTGGGTGCGGAGCGCCGAGGCCCGTCTGGCGGAGGCCGAGGCTGCGCCCTCGACCGCCGCGGTGGCCGTCGCCCAGGCCGACGAGCGCGGGTACTGCACCCCCGCGCTCAAGACGGTCCTTCGTCGGGTGTTGACGAGCTGCGGCCTCGTGGGCGCCGATGGCAGCGCCGCCCGTGGTTGCCAGCCGGCGAACGCCAAAAGCGTCGCGACGATGTCCGGTGAGGACTTCAACCAGCTCTTCCTGCCGCTCGCCGATCGCGCGGCCATCATCGAGTTCGACAAGAACGCCACCGAGCTGGACCTCGAAGACAAGGCGCTGCTCGACAAGGTCTTCGCGGCCCGTGGCGGCGCGTCGTACTTCCTCGTCGTGAGCCGCGCGAGCCCGGAGGGCAGCATCGCGCACAACCGCTCTCTCTCCGAGGCCCGCGGCCGCGCTGTCATGACGCACCTCGAGGGCACCTTCCAGGACCCTGACCTCGCGCGCGAGGTCGGCCTTCTGTGGCTCGGTGAAGAGTACGCCCAGTTGGACCAGGGCTTCTGCTCTTGGGCCCGCAGCGGCGACCCGGACTGCGACCCCACGGACCTCAACCGGAGCGCCTTCCTCGCATGGATCGACTGCCGCATCTGATGGGCGTTCTTGCCCTGCTCGCCGCGTGTGCGGGCGAGCCGGCCCCCGCCGCGGGTCCGGCCCCGTCCCGGGTGGACGCCGTGGCCGCCGCCCCCGCACCCACGGTGGACCTCTCCTCGTTTTGCGAGGCGCGCCCCGCCGCCGGCCAGGGCCCGGCCTTCGCTTGGCCCGCGCTGGACGCCAGCACCCCTGCCGCCGCGCCGAGCGGCCGGTGGACCTGGGTCAACGTGTGGGCGACCTGGTGCGGCCCGTGCATCGAGGAGATGCCGCGTCTGCTGCAGTGGCCGGATCGCCTCGCCCGTGAGGGCGCGCCGGTGGACCTCGTCTTCCTCTCCACCGACACCGACGCCGGCGCCGTCGCGCGCTTCCGCCAAAAGAACACCTGGGCCCCGGATTCCTTGCGCATGGCCGACGGCGCGGCGGCGCCCGCGTGGGTGGAGGCGCTCGGCCTCGGGCTTCCCACTGTGCTTCCGCTGCACCTGTTCGTGGACCCGTCGGGGCGCGTGGTCTGCGCGCGTGCGGGCTCCATCCAGTCCGACGCCTACGCCGCCGTGAAGGCGGTCGTCGCGGGGGGCTGAGGTGCCGCTGTCTCCGGGGGTCCATCACTTCGCGCCGGCGCTGCCCGTCTTCGTGCTCGACGCCCCGCTTCCAGGCCCGACCGCGCTCATCCAAGCCGGCATCCACGGCGACGAGGTGGCCGGGGTCCACGCCCTCTGGCAGATGCTCGAGGGTGGCCTCGCCCCCGCCGCGGGCCGGCTCATCGTCGTCCCCTCCATGAACCCGGCGGCCTACCGGGCGCGCACCCGCGCCGCGCCCGGCGGGTTGGACCTGAACCGGTGCTTCCCGGGAGACGCCGCGGCGCCGGAGCCGGAGCGTCGGTTGGCGCGCCGCTTCATGGACCTCGTGCTGGACGAGCGCCCGGCGTTGGTCGTGACGCTCCACGAGAGCACGAAGCGCTACGACCCCTCGCGGACGCCCAGTTTTGGCCAGACCATCGTCTACGGCGTCGCGCCGCGCCCGCCGGTCGTGGACGCCCTGGTCGCCGCGCTCAACGGGCGCCTGGCCGAGCCGCGAGAGCGCTGGGCGCCGCTGTACTACCCGGTGCCCACCTCCAGCACCGAGGTCATCGTGGACGCCCTGGGCTGTGTCGGGCTGTGCATCGAGACTTGGATGGGCTTCCCCGAGGCCCGGCGCGTGGAGATGCAGGTCGAGGTGGTGCGGTTCCTGCTCGATGCCGTGGGCGTGCTTCCCCTCGGCACCGCTTCGGCGCCCGCGGGGTCCGCGGGGACCTCGGCGTGACGGCCGGACTGGTGCCTGCCGGCCTCGCGCGGTTGTGCGCGGGGGCGCCCGAGGCGGCGTATCCGCTCATGCAGATGGACTCCGCGTCCCAGTGGTCGGCCGCGGTGGCCGCGGCGGTGCAGCGCCTCGTCTCCGCGCCGTCCGCCGCGTCGCGCGTCCAGGCCCTGGACGCGCTGATGGACGCGCCCCTCGCGGAGGCCGTCTTGAGGGACATCGGCCGCGTGCGCCTCGTGGGGGACGCGGCGCTCCTGCTGGACGACCCGGCGCGGGTCAACCAGGGCCTCAAGGACACCTGCGCCGTCGCCACCATCGAGGCTTGGCTGGCCCAGCATGACCCGGTCGAGTTCGTGCGCCTGCTCGCCGGGCTGGCCTCGCCCGAGGGCACGGTCCTGATGCGCGGCGGTGGACCCCTTCGGCGAGACGAGCAAGCGTTCCCGTGGACGCCGCAAGAGGGCAACCGCAGCCCGGTCAGTCGCTTGATGCAGGTCGCCATGATGGAGGCGGCTTCCCCGCGCCTCGACTACCGCAACAGCCGGGCGGGTCACCTCGACGACGCGGGTGGATTGTTCTCGGGGTTGGACCTCATCGAGGCCGACCACCTGCTCGAAGGCCTGTTCGGCGAGGCGTGGTCGACGGTTCGGCGGATCGAGGCGAACATGGGCGCCCTCTTCGCATCGTCCACCATTCCGCGCCTGCCGGCCGACCTCCCGGCGCTGGTGGCCCACGCCGAGGCCCGCGGGCGGCCGCTCTTCGCGGTCCTCCACATCCCGCCAGACCCCGCGCTCACCGGACACGCCGTCCTCCCCCACAAGGTCCGTCTGCTCAGCATCAACGACGAGTGGGCCGTCTACGAAGACCCGCTGGACCCACAGCACCCCTGGATTCCGCAGGTCCGCACCGAGGTCATCACCGGCTACGGCCGCTGCCGCATGGCCACTCCGGATTTCGGACGCATCCTCGAAGCCGTGTCCTTTCCCGCCGGCTTCACGCGCTGAACGCCCCCGGGTGCCGGCTCGGGTGTTATGCCGGCCCGCCTTCGGATGCGCTTCGCCCTCGTCATCGCCCTGTCCCACCTGCGCTCGCGCAAGCACGACGCGGGCGTGAGCGTCATCACGCTGATCTCCACGGTCGGCGTGACGGTGGGCGTGACGGCGTTGCTCATGGTGCTCGCGGTGATGGAGGGCTTCGAGATCGACCTGCGCGAGAAGATCCTCGGCAGCAACGCCCATGTCCTCGTGCTGCAGCACACGGGGCCGTATGAGGGCCACGCCGCGGCCACCGCCCAGGTCACGGCGGTCGAGGGCGTGCAGGCGGCCGCGCCGTTCCTGTACACCGAGGCGATGATCCGCTCGGAGTGGGCCAACGCGGGCGTGGTCGTGAAGGGCATCGACCCGGCGCGGACGGCGGCGGTCACCGATATCGCCCAAGACCTCGTGGTCGGCCCCCCGGGGCCGCTCTCCACGGAGGACGCGCGGCTCGCCGTCGTGGCCCAGCTGCACGCGCCGCCGCCCGCCATCACCCAAGACCCGTCGGACACCGAGGTCCTCCCCGGCGTCATCGTCGGCGAAGAGCTGGCGATGCAGCTCAAGGTCTACCCGGGGGACAAGGTCTACATCATCAACCCCATCGGCGGCGGCTCGGGGCCCATGGGCGTGCCGGTGCCGCGGGTCGTGCCCTTCCGGGTGGCGGGCGTCTTCCATTCGGGCATGTACGAGTACGACACCAAGTGGACCTACGTCACCTTGGCGGACGCACAGGCCTTTTTGCAGGTGGGCGACGTGGCGACGGGCATCGAGGTGCGCCTTGACGACTTCGAGCGCGCCGGGGCTGCGGCCCGTGCCATCGAGGCGCAGCTCGGCTTTCCCTTCTACACGCGCAACTGGAAGGAGCTGAACCAGCCCATCTTCGCGGCGTTGCGGCTCGAAAAAATCGTCGCCGGCCTGATCTTGTCGCTCATCACCCTCGTGGCGAGCCTCAACATCGTGGGGTCGCTCATCCTGGTGGTGGTGACGCGCGCCCGCGAGATCGCCATCCTGCGCGCGCTCGGCGCCTCGGCCCACGCGGTGCGGATGGTGTTCATGTTGGAGGGGCTCGTCATCGGTGTCGTGGGCAGCCTCACGGGCACGGCGCTCGGGCTGCTGGGCTGCTGGGCGCTCGCCCGCTACGAGTTCCCGCTGGACACCGACGTCTACTACCTCGACACCCTCCCGGTGGTGGTGGAGCCGCTGACGGTGCTGACGGTCTCCATTTCGGCCGTCCTCATCGCGTTCTTCGCCACACTCTACCCCGCCACCGTCGCCGCCCGGATCGACCCGGTCGAGGGCCTTCGCTACGAATGACCGCCTCCCGCGCCGTCCCCCGCATCTGCGTCGAGGGCCTCCAAAAGGTCTTCGTGAAGGGGGGCGTGTCCCTGCCGGTGCTCCGCGGCGTGGATCTCGTGCTGGAGCCCGGGGAGCGGGTCGCCATCCTCGGGCAGTCCGGCTCCGGCAAGTCCACCTTCCTGCACATCCTGGGCACGCTGGACCGCCCCTCGGCCGGGACGATACGCATGGGCGACCGCGACGTGTTCGCCCGCTCCGCGGGGGAGCTGGACGCCCTCCGCAACCAAGAGATCGGCTTCGTGTTCCAGTTCCATCACCTGCTCCCGGATCAGGACGCCCTTCGCAACGTGATGCTGCCGGGCATGATCGCCGGGCGGCCCTCGGCCGAGGTCGAGTCCGAGGCGGCTGCCATGCTCGGCCGGGTCGGCTTGGGCGCGCGGCTGCGCCACAAGCCCGGCGAGCTGTCCGGCGGCGAGCAGCAGCGGGTGGCCCTCGCGCGGGCCTTGGTGCGCCGTCCCTCCTTGCTGCTGGCCGACGAGCCGACGGGAAATCTCGACGCCCGCACGGCCGACGCCATCCACGGGCTGTTGCTCGACCTGCACGGGGAGGTCGGCAGCACGCTGGTCGTCGTCACGCACGACGCCTCGCTCGCGGCGCGCTTTCCGCGCCGTTTGCGTCTGGTGGACGGCCAGTTCGACGCGGAGGCCGCATGATCGCGGGCCGCTCCGTGCTGGTGGGGCTCGTGGCCGGCGTGGTCGGCGCCCGCGAGGCCCACGCGCAAGACCCGGCTCCGCCGCCGGTGGTCCCGGCCGAGGCGCCCGCGCCGGCTCCGGCCCCTGCGCCCGCTCCGGCCCCTGCGCCCGCTCCGGCCCCCGCGCCCGAGGCTCCGGCCCCCGCTCCGGAGGCTCCGGCGCCCGCCGTTCCCGT
>JBEIVK010000531.1:0-3345 GCA_040373935.1 Alphaproteobacteria bacterium | reverse complement strand
GTCCGGGGCGATCTCGCTGCGCGCCGACGAGGTGGAGGTCGACGCCACCTCCCGCATCGACGGGCAGGCGGGCGGTTGGGGCGCCGGCGCAGGCACCGGCGCGGGCGGGTATTCGTCCTCGGCCGGGGGCGGCGGGGCGGGCCACGGCGGGGCGGGCGGCGCCGGGGGCTATGACTCCGGGGACAGCCGCGGCACGGGCGGTGCCGCGGTCGGTGACGCGCTGGACGACTCCTGCGACGCGGGGAGCGGCGGCGGCTCCACCGACGCCGAGGGGGGCGGCGCCGGGGGAGCGGCCCTGTCGCTGCACGCGCCGGTCATCACCATCGCAGGGGAGATCGACGTGTCGGGGATCGCGCCGGCCGGGTCCGCGTTCGGAGGGCGCTTGGCCGGCGGCGGGGCCGGCGGCTGCGTTCTGCTCATCGCCGACACCCTGGACATCTCCGGGACCATTCGGGCCAACGGCGGCGACGGCGGCATCGGCACGAACACGGCCAACGACAGCGGCGGCGGCGGCGGCGGGGGGCGCATCAAGCTGCGCTTTGACAGCAGCTATACGCTCACCGGGCTGCTGGAAGCGGTGGGCGGCACGGGCGGCCCCAACGGCAGCGCCGGGCCGGGGGAGGACGGCGGCGAAGGCACCCGCACCGAGGCGGCTGTGGCGTTCGTGCCCTGAGGGCACGGGGCGCCCCAGCGGGGGGACAGGAAGGGGGCGTTACGGGGGAAACCTTGGTTTCCCCTGTCTCCCAAAAATATCCCCCCCGCCCACGCCCGGCCGATCAGGGGGCGGCGTCGATGTAGCCGAGCGCCCGCAGGGCCTCCGTGGTGTGCGGGGCCCGCGGGTCTGGCCGGTGGGGCGGCGCGGCGGCGTCCCAGGCGGCCAAGGCGGCGTCCAATGGGGCGGCGGCAGGGTGATCGACCGGCGGATTCCCCTGCGCGAGACGCAAGGTGCGCGGCGCACTCCCGAGCAGCGGAAAATGGAGCCGGAGGGTGTCGCCGGACCACGCCGCCCGCGCAAAGGGGAGATTGTTCCAGGCGTCGGTGCGCTCGCGATCGTCTGGCTTGGTGGCCTCGGCGAAGCCGCCCGGCCAGGTGGCGGGGGGCGTGTCGGACCAGAGCGGGGAGAGGTCCTGCCCTGCGCCGAAGGTGGGGGCGAGGCCCGCGCGGGCGGAGAGGGTGGCGGGCACGTCGAGGAGGCGGACGGCGGCGGGCACGACCCGGGCTGCGGGCAGCGCGAAGCGGCCTTCTCCGCGGAGGATGAGCGGGACATGCAGATTGACGGGCTCGACGTCGATGCCGTGGCCGTAGGGGCGGCCGGGCACCTCGTCCAAGGTCTCGCCGTGGTCTCCCACGGCGACGAGCAGGAGATCGGGGCCGAAGCCGCGGGCGCGCAGGCCATCCTCCAGCGTGGCCAGGGCGGCGTCCACGGCGGCGACCTCGGCGAGGTAGAGCGCGCGGGCCTGCACGCGGTCGGCCGTGGAGGCGGCGCCGTCGCGGGTCTCGCGGATGAGGGTGTCCAAGCTGGGGGACCCGCCGTCCAGCGGGCCGGTGTAGGCAGGCGCGGCGACCCCGAGGGCCGCCGGGTCCCGGGCCCAGGGGCTGTGCGGGTCAAAAAAATGCACCCAGAGGAGCAGCGGGGCCGCGCGGTCTGGGCGGGCGTCCACGGCGGCCAGGGCGCGGCGCACGACGTCCTCGGCGGGGGCCTCGTAGCGGCGGCGGACGCGGGTGGGGAGGGTGTCGTCGTAGACGCGGAAGCCGGCGGCGAGGCCCTGGTCGGCGGCGAGCACGCTGGCGCCGATGACCGCGACGGTGTCCCAGCCGGCGGCCGAAAATGCGGCGGGCAGCGCGGGGAGGCCGGGCCGCGGCGGATATCCGTTGCGAACGACGGCGTGACCGTGGGGGTCTTCGCCCAGCCAGAGGCTGCTGTGCGCCGACAGCGTGGTGGGCGCGTGGCTGAGCGCCCACTGGAAGCGCACGCCGGCAGCGGCCCAGGCGTCGAGGCGCGGCGTGTGCGGGCGTGGGCGGCGCGCGGCCGGCAGATCCGCGCCCCAGGCGTCCACGTCGGCGTAGGCGCCAAGAGCGTCGGCGCGGGTGGTGTCGAGGGTGGCGACGAGGATGAGGGGCGCCGCCTGGCGGGGCGGGCCGCACGCGACCAGGGCGAGCAGGGCGGCGGCGCCCGGCCTCATCCGGGGCGGCGCTCGTCGATCCAGGTGTCCGGGTCGCCGGTCGACTCGTCGTCCGCGCCGTCGTCGGGCGAAGGCAGCACCTTGGACAAGAACAGGCGGCGGTCCGTCGACACCAGGCCGTCCTGGCGGCGGGCCGGAACCTCCATGTAGACGCCCATGTCGTCGAAGCCGCGCCGCAGATACATCTCGTAGGACGCGTTGCGCTGCGCGCTGCACCGCAGCACGACATGCGTGAAGCGCCGCTTGTCGATGAGCTTGAGGCGGACGTCGATGAGCTCGGCGCCGAGGCCGGTGTGCCGCCAGGAGGACAGCACGCCCATGTCCGCGAAGTAGTGCGTGTGCGCGACGGGCACGAGGCCGCGCAGCTCGCGCATGATGTCGGGGCGGGTGCGCAGGGGCACGGTGACGCCGAAGCCGACGACGGAGAAGCGCCCGCGCACCGCGAGCACGACGATGCCGTCGTCTGCCTGGAGGTGGGCCCGCAGCACGCCCTCGGCCTCGGAGGGGAACAGCCGCTCGTTGTAGGGGGGCTCGGAGAAGATGTCCTGGTAGGCCCCGACGAAGCTCGCGCGGTAAGGCACGGCGTCCTCGGGGGTGTCGAGGCGGAGGATCCGCACCCCGTCGGGGCGTTCGTGGATGAGCGTCTCGGCCATGGGGTCTCCGCGAGGGCGCCTATCCCGCCCGGCGGCGGGCGGTCGCCGCGGCGCGGGCGGTCGTGGGGGCGATCCGGGCGGCCGCGACGACGAAGCCGCCCGACCAGCCCGTGGTGACGCGCAAGGCGCCGCCGCCCAGCGCGGCCCAGGCCGCCGCGGCATCGCCGTGCAGGACGACGGAGACGCGGTGGCCCGTGACCGGGCCGACCTCGATCTCGCGGGGGTGCAGGCGCATGCCGAGGCCGAGCGCCTTCATCACCGCCTCCTTGGCCGTCCAGAGCTGGGCCTCGGCGATCGGGTGGCCGGCCGACCACACGCGCTCGGTGGCGGTGAACCACGTCGCCGCGAAGGAGGGCGGGCGCAGGGCGGGGCGCTCGGCGTCGAGGCCGAGGTGGCCGTCGCGGGCGGCTGCAGCGAAGCCCACGCCGCCGGCATGGCAGACGCTGACCTGGGCGGCGGCGCCGCGCACCTCGGGGGCGCCGGAGGGCGCGGCGAGCACCGCGAAGTCG
>JBEIVK010000405.1:0-4145 GCA_040373935.1 Alphaproteobacteria bacterium | reverse complement strand
GCCGCGACCGCCGCGCCGACCGCCTTGTCGACCGCGGCCCGCACCGACCCCAGCCCGAGACGCCCGCGCGCCGGCCGCGCCGCCCGCTGGCGCCGCTCGGCCGCGCGATCCAGCGCCGACAGGATGAGCACCACCGGCACCCCGCCCTCCAGCCACCGGACGAGCAGCCGCCCGTCCGTGGCCGACAGGAACGGCGCCCCGCCGCGCAACAACGCAAGGTGCGCCCGCACCTCTTCGGCGCGAGGATCGTCCAGGCGCGCGGCCGGGTCCGTCAGACCATCGTTCGGGGTGGGGTCCATGCCTTGCGCCGCCGGGAGGGCCGCCCTATTATCGCGCACCGCTTCGTTCGGGAGACCGGATGTCGTCCCTGCTTCGCACCCTCCTCGCCACCGCTTGCGCCAGCTTCTTGCTTGCGCCGCCCGCCTTTGCCGCGGACGACACCTTCGACGACGACGAGGAGGAGCCCGCGCCCAAGCGCCCCACGGGTGATGGCGACGCCCCGCCCTCCGACGAGGATCCGAAGGACGACGACGCGCTCGGCTCCGGCACGAAGCCCAGCGGCGGCGGCGGCAAGGCCATCCAGCTCGACGACGACGAGGAGGATCCGCTCGACGGCTCCACCCCCGAGGTGCGCGGCCAGGGCCCCGGCGAAGACACCGCGAAGATCTACCGCGAAACCCTCGAAGAGGTCTCTCGCTACGCTCCCGACGAGGAGGCGCTGGCCTGGGAGCGGTACGTCAAAAAGTACCCGAAGTCCCTCTTCCTCAAGCAGATCAACGAGCGCATCGACACCCTCTCCAAGGAGATGTACGATTCCTACATCGAGGACGAGGTGGGCCGCACCGGCGACGCCGGCAAGCAGGAGATCAACTTCACCATCCCGATGCAGCTCGAGAACATCGACCCGCGCACCAAGCTGCGCGCGGGCTTCGAGTGGGGCTTCCCGAACTGGATCAACTTCATCGCCGACTACGAGCGCCAGCTCTTCCGCGAGCTGTCTGTGCACGGCGGCCTCCGCAACCGCTTCGGCGGCTGGAACGCCGAGCTTGGCGCCCGCTATGCGCTCGTCAAGTCGGCCCGCCTGCAGATGCTCGTGACGGGCATCGGCGATGTGCGCGTCAACCTCAACCCCGCCTACCCGGCCTTCCGGCCGCAGGTGGGCGTGGGCAAGCGGTTCAAGCTCGACAGCGGCGGCTACATCGACGCCCAGCTCCAGGGCGGCTCCGACCTCGCCTTCGCCTCCACGGCCGAGGGCCTGATGTTCTCGCCGCGCCTCGTCGGCGGGGCCAACGTGAACATCGCGCCCACGCAGCGGGTGCACATCTTTTTCGAGACCAGCTCCTACATGAAGGAGCTCGGCAACGAGCAGATCGGCAGCTTCCGCTTCAACCAGTTCGCCTTCGGCATGCGCATCGTCGAGCGCCGCTCCAAGACGGCGGAGAAGTTCGTCACGAGCTTCGGCGCGGCCGTGCCCTACACCGCGAAGTACTGGTCCTACCACCGCGGCGCGGTGATGGGGGACATCAACTACTTCCTGCCGTCCGGTGGCGGCGGGCGATAGACACCGGGCACGCGCCGCCCCACCCGCGGCCGCCAGGATCGCCATGAGCACACCGCCTCCGACGATGTGGGCCCTCACCTTCGACCGCGCGCGCGAGTCCTGGGAGGGCTCCACGGGTCTCGTCAAAGAGCGCATCGGCGCCCCGGTGCTGGCCGATCCGGCCGGGGCGGACGCCGGGATGGCGCTCATCCGCGTCAAGTACGCCGGGTTCTGCGGCTCAGACCGCGGAATCTGGTGGCGCAAGGCATTTGGCGACATGATCCTCGGCAGCCTCGCCGCCGAGGGCCGGACGCGGCGGGTCGTCGGGCATGAGCTGCTGGGCGAGATCGTCGCGGTCGGTGATGCCGTGGCCCGCACGCACGGCTACGCGCCCGGGCAGGTCGTCTCCACCGAGAGCCACATCGTGTGCGGCGTCTGCCACCAGTGCCGCGTGGGCGACCTCCACGTCTGCGCCGACGACAAGATCATCGGCATCAGCACCGACGGCTGCTTCGCCGAGTACGTCAAGCTCCCCGCCAGCGCCTTGTGGCCGACCGACCTCACCAAGATCCGCCCCGAGGTCGCCGCCGTCCAGGAGCCCTTCGGCAACGCCGTGCACGCCTGCCAGGCCACCGACCTGCGCGGCAAGTCCGTCGCCATCCTCGGCTGCGGCACCATCGGTCTGTTCGCCATCCTCATCGCCCGCGGCATGGGCGCCCGGCAGGTCATCGGCATCGAGGTGGATCCGCACCACGCCGAGCTCGCCCGCCGCCTCGGCTGCGACGCCGTGCTCACCCCCGCGCCGTCGCCGGCCGGCCGGCCCCACGCCTCCGATCCCGCCCTCGCCGAGCAGGTCCGCGCCCTCACCGGCGGCGTCGGTGTCGACGTCGCCTTCGAGATGGCCGGCTTCCACAGCGCCGTCAACAACGCCATCCGCATGGTGCGCCGCGGCGGCCACGTCGTCCTGTTCGGCGTCAAGAACGGCGACTGCATCATCGAGGACTACCACCGCGTCATCATGAACGGCCTGCACCTCCACGGCATCGTCGGGCGGCAGATCTTCGGCACCTGGGAGGTCACCCGGCGCCTGCTCGAAGACCGCAGCAACGGCATCCAGGACGCCGTGTGGGACGTCATCCTCAACGGCGGCGTCGGCACCACCTCGTCGATCGACACTTGGGAGAAGTCAGCCTTCGAGGGGCAGATCTCCCGTCACCCCAAGGTGCTCATCCGCTTCGCTGGCTGAGCCGGAGCCCGCATGTACACCGAGATGAAGGCCCGCGCCCTGGCCGAGCTGCAGGGCATCCGCGAGGCTGGCACCTACAAGCACGAGCGCGAGATCGAGAGCCCCCAAGCCGCCCGCATCGTGTCGGGCGGGCGCGAGGTCCTCAACTTCTGCGCCAACAACTACTTGGGCCTCGCCGACGACCGCGACATCATCGAGGCTGCCAAGGCCGCGATGGACGCCTTCGGCTACGGCCTGTCGTCGGTGCGCTTCATCTGCGGCACCCAGTCCCAGCACAAGCAGCTGGAGGCGGTCATCAGCGCCTTCCACGGCACCGAGGACACCATCCTCTACTCGTCGTGCTTCGACGCCAACGCCGGCCTCTTCGAGACGATCCTCGGCCCGGACGACGCGATCATCTCCGACGCCCTCAACCACGCCTCCATCATCGACGGCATCCGGCTCGCCAAGGCCCGCCGCTACCGCTACGACCACCTCGACCTCGCGGACCTGGACCGCAAGCTCACCGAGGCCACCGAGGCCGGCGCCCGGGTCAAGCTCGTCGCCACCGACGGCGTCTTCTCGATGGACGGCGACATCGCGCCCCTTGGCGAGATCTGCGCCATCGCCGAGCGCCACGGCGCCCTCGTGATGGTG
The DNA here is from genome assembly GCA_040373935.1 of Alphaproteobacteria bacterium. GTDB lineage: Bacteria > Myxococcota_A > UBA796 > UBA796 > UBA2385 > JBEIVK01. Next base: position 723 of record JBEIVK010000405.1, on the reverse strand, counting down.
GACGAGTCCCACGCCACGGGCTTCCTCGGCCCCACCGGCCGCGGCAGCGTCGAGCATTGCGGCGTGCAGGGGCGCGTGGACATCATCACCTCCACGCTCGGCAAGGCGCTGGGCGGCGCCAGCGGCGGCTTCACCACCGGCCGCCGCGAGGTCGTCGAGCTGCTCCGTCAGCGCAGCCGGCCCTACCTGTTCAGCAACACCCTCGCCCCCGCCATCGTGGGCGGCTCGCTCGCCGCCTTCGCGCGGCTCAGCGCCTCCACCGCCTTGCGGGACCGCCTGGAGGCCAACACCGCCCGCTTCCGCGCCGGCATGACGGCCGCGGGATTGCGCATCCGGCCGGGCGTGCACCCCATCGTCCCGGTCATGCTGGGCGACGCCCGCCTCGCGTCCGAGTTCGCCCAACGCATGCTCGGGCACGGCATCTACGTCATCGGGTTCTCCTTCCCGGTCGTGCCGCGCGGCGAGGCCCGCATCCGCGTGCAGATCAGCGCGGCGCACACGCCGGAGCAGATCGACCACGCCGTCGCGGCCTTCGCGGCGGTGGGCCGCGAGCTGGGCGTCGTGGGCTGAGGCGCGGACGGGCCTCCGCTGGGCGGGGGCGGTTGGCTCTGGGGACGGGGGAAACGACGTTTCCCCCGTAACGCCCCCTTCCTGTCCGCCCGCCACGGGTGCCTCCCGCGGGAGGCGCCGGCGGCGCCGCCGCGTCCGCGGCGGGGCGGCGCG
>JBEIVK010000561.1:0-3185 GCA_040373935.1 Alphaproteobacteria bacterium | reverse complement strand
CGCCGGCGGGTTCGGCGCCTTCGTCGCCCGAAGGCGCAGGCTCGGCGGGCTTTTCGTCATCCTGGGCGCGCGCATCCGCGCCGAGCGCGAGCGCGGCCAGGAGTGCGATGGGCCGGAAGCAAGACCGTTGCATGCAGAGCGTCCTCTCGGTCGGCGAAGGGGGACTCACCGGACCTCGTATTCCTGGGTCTGGCGCTGGTTGCGCCGGGTGATCTCGAAGTTGAAGCTCGCCCCGCCCGAGAGCGAGTTGTAGGCGTCCATCGCCGCCGACATGCTCGTCAGCGGCTTGCCGTTGACGGTGTGTACGATGTCGCCGTTCTTGATGCCGAGCTGCGAAAAGATCGACTTCTTCCGGATGCCGGAGAGGCGGTAGCCGTCCACCTGTCCGTCGCTCCCCCTTGTGAGGGACGGCGCGAATCTCCGAGTAGAGCTTCTCGGGGTTGGCGGTGATTTCGTCGATCAACGCCTTGTCGACGATGATCTTGCCGCCATCCTTGGTGATGCCGTCGCCCGCGCCGTCGTCCTTTTCGTCTTTCGCTGCGGCGTCCTTCTTGAAGGACTTGCCGTCCTCCATCGCGATGTACTCCACCGAACCGTCGGAGCGGCGAAGGTAGACCTTGCGGAAGTCGATTCGCAGGACCGTCGCTTCTCCGATGAGGTCGTCCCCCTCACCGTAGCCGCGCGCGCCGGCGCCCTTCTCCTCGGCGATGAGGGCGGAGGAGAAGCTCGCGGGGTCTGCCACGAGCGTGGCGAGCAGGACGACCTTGAGGTCGGACTTTCGCGACCCGTCGAAGGCCGAGGGGTCCGTGGGACCGTCGGCGCCGTTCGCGCCGCCCTCGCCCCCTCCCGCCACGGCCGCGCTGTCGAAGATGTTGCGACGGACCACCGCGTCCACGAGCGCGGTGGCGTCGACGCGCGTGGGGGCGCGGCTGCGGGGCCCGCCCGCGGCGCCGGCGGCGAGCTCTGAGCCCGGGGCCTCCCCGAGCGGGCCGGCGACCGTGGGCGCCGTTGGCTCGGCAGCGGGCTCGATGGCGCTGACGGCTGCGCCCTTGGGCAGAGCCAGCTTCGACTGCACGATGCGGCCGGCGCCGATGGAGCCGAGCCAGGACAAGAGGGCGACGCCGAAAAAGGCGCCTCCGAGAGTCCATCGCGCGCGGCCAGTGGGGAGGGGCATCCTGTCCTCGGGGGAGGCGGGTCGACGCCCGCTCCAGCAAGACGCGTGCCATAACGAGTCTCGGCTGGATCGGCTCGCCTGGCACCGCATCCCTGTCATCCTGTCAGCAGGCCGTGGGGGAGGCCAATCCGCCCTGACAGGATGTCAGCCGCGGCCTTTGCCTCGCCCCTCGACTGCCCGGCTGCCACCGGCTATGCTGCCAACGCTCCAGGGGAGTGACGCGGCGGTGCCCACGCGCACACAGACGGTCGTCTTTACCGACCTTACGAACTATACCGCATCGGTGGGCCGCGCCGACCGCGAGTCTTTGCGTTCGCTCATCGCCACCCACGAGCGGTCCGTGGCGCAGCGCCTCGAGGGTCTCGGCGGCCGTGTCGTCAAGAACCTCGGCGACTCGTTCATGGTCCTCTTCGACTCTGCGACGGACGCGGTCCGCGCGGCGGTTGACCTCGTGGAGACGCTGAACATCCAGGGTGGGCTCAGCGTGCGCGCCGGGATCGCCACCGGAGACGTCGAAGAGATCGACAAGGACGTATTCGGAGAGGCGGTCAACCTCGCGTCGCGGGTGCTTGGGCGCACGCCAGAAGGCGAGGTGTGGTTTGCGCTCACCACGCGTCTGTGCATGAACAGCACCGAGGTCGCCTGGGAGGGCGTCGGTCGCTTCTCTCTCAAGGGTATCGCCGGGGAGAGCGAGATCTTTCGGGCCGTCCCCGCGCATCGCGCCTTCTTGCCCGAGGCGGTCGTCGACGCCGCGCGGACGGGGCGCCTGGTGCGGGTCAATCGAGGGGATCCGACGCCTGTCCTCCCGGCTCGCGCGGTGGTGCTGCTGGAGGGCTTCGTGCCGGGCAGCAGCGCGCTGCGGGCTGCGGTCGATTCGCTGCCTCTGCTCGAGCCTGCGAGCGTCTACCTGCTGGTGTACAACATCCCGGACGCAGACCGCACGGAGTGGGAGCGGGCGGGCCGCGCCTTGCTCGTGGGGCAGCCTCTCGCGGTGGATCTCGCGCTTCGGGATCGCGTGAAGCCCCCATCGCCCGTGGGCTCCGACACCATCATCATCGAGAGCGGCGCCGCGCCTCTCCTGGAGGCGCTCCTCGGCGGGCTCGCCCTCCCGGCGGTGCCTCTGTCGGAGGTCGTCGCGGGCTACACCTTCGACCTCCTCTCCGATGGCCGCTGGGTTTCCCGCTCCGAGGCCGCCGTCGGCCGTCTCGACGTCAGCCCCGAGGCCGTGCGGTTCACCGCGCTGGGCCCCGGCGTGGTCGCCGGGGGGCGCACGCTGCCGCCGGGGTCCGCTGTGGCGCTGCACGACGGAGATCACGTCTCGGTGCCGGGCGGTGCCCAGCGCTACGTCCGGGTGGACCACCCGGCCTACGTCGGTCTGCTGCTCGCGGATGCGTCGGCGCGGGTCCCCGTGCACGCCGGATCCCAGACTGTCTTCGGGCGCGACCCGGGCTACCCGGGCTTCGCGTTGCCCGACCGTCGGGGCAACGACAACCTGCGTTGGTGCTCTGGCGCACGCGCGGCGCGGGCCCGTGAGTCCGGGTTCACCCTCGACAAGGCGTTGGCCGGGCGCCGGCAGTGCAGCCTCGTCGGGAGCTCTGGCGGCGTGGCGGTTGTTGCCGAGCACGACCGTTGTCCAACGTACGTCCTCGAGGGTGAGGCGCTGGTGGCGGTGCAAGACCCGCGGCCCGTCGCCGCGGGCGATCACATCGTCGCAGGCACGGCCGTCATCGCGCTACGGGCGCCGGGGGTCTAACGATGCCGACCGCTCTCGCCCGCCGTTTGGCCGGAATGGCGCTGTTCGCCGGGGTGGACGAGGAGGATCTCCTCGAGGTCGCGCGGCACGGCGAGGTCCGCCTTCTCGCAGAGGGCGACCTTCTCTTCGTCCAGGGAGAGGCGCCGCGCGCGCTTTTCCTTCTCCTCTCAGGCGTCGTGCGCCTGGTGGTGGCCGGCGAAGACGGGGTCGCCGTGGTCGTGGGTGAGGTCGGCCCTGGCGCCATCCTCGGCGAGCTGG
>JBEIVK010000160.1:0-7696 GCA_040373935.1 Alphaproteobacteria bacterium | reverse complement strand
GGCGGCAGCCCGCCCTTCGGCCCTGCGTGCGGAGGGAGGCACCTACCTGGCAGAGTCGAGCACGTCGACGCACGTCGCGGGGCTGAGCGTCGGCCCGGCGTCCGTCGGCGTCCGTCGGGTCGCCGTCGGTCAGCACCACGATGTACCGCGGCGCGGGGCGGCCCCGGATCCAGGTCTCGCAGGCCCGCAATGCGAGGTCGAGCCGCGTCTTGCCGGACGCGGTGAGTGCGGCGAGGCTGGCGCCGACATCGACGCCGCCCGGGGTGTCGAGGACGGGGGTCACCGCGGTGGAGAATGCGTACACGATCAGCCGATCCGAGGGGGCGCAAGCACGGACCAGGCTCGCGATGGCTTCGCGGGCATGTGCGAGCCGGCTTCCGAGCATCGACGTACTCGTGTCCACGAGCACAGCGAAGGAGGCCGGCTCGTCGGTGCGTGCCAGCCCTCGAAGCGTCACGGCGAGCCAGTGCTCGCTGTCCCCCGTCGAGGCGGGTCGGTCCCAGCCGAGCTCGAGGCGGAGGCTCACGCGCGGGTCTCCACGATGATCTCTCCGTCCCGCGCGACAACCGCGAGCGGGCGACCTGGGCTGGCGAGGACGGCGCGGTTGACCGGCGCGAGGACGCGGCTCTGGACGAAGTTGCGAATGCCGCGCCCCCCTAGCGCGATCACCGCCGGTTGCTGGCACTCCTTCCGACCCAGCTCCAGCAACGACGGCTCGAAGCGGACGTCGACGCCGTACTTCTCGCGCGCGGAGTCCCGGATGCCACCGAGGAACTTGGCCAGGATGCCGTCGATGTGGGCGTCCCGAAGGCGATCGAAGGCCACGATTCGCTCCTCGCCGATGCGGCCGAGCAGCTCCGGGCGGCCGATGCGGAGGAAGTGCTCACGCACGGCGAGCCGGTAGTGCTCGGCGAGCGCGTTGCCGTCCAGCGAGGGATCCACCGAGGAGACCACGCGCTCGGTGCCGTCGGGCATGCGCTCGACGCGGGTGGAGCCGATGTTGCTCGTGAAGATGAGGAACGCCTGCCCGAAGTACACGGTGTCGCCGAGACCATCGGTAAGTCGCCCATCGTCGAGGATCTGGAGGAAGCGGTCGAGGATTCGGGGGTGGGCCTTCTCGATCTCATCGAACAGGATGAGGCTGAACGGCCGCTCCTTCATCCGGTTGGTGAGCTGGCCGCCGGCCTCGTACCCGACGTAGCTGGGAGGAGCGCCGGTCAGCCGCTCGGCGGCATGCTCCTGGGCGTACTCGCTCATGTCGAAGCGGGCGAATGCGGTGGGATCGTGGAAGACGAGCTCGGCTACGGCCTTGGCGAGTTCGGTCTTACCGACGCCGGTGGGGCCGACGAAGAAGAGCACCCCCTTCGGACGGGGAGACGGCCGGGCGCCGTCGAGGCCGATCCCGCCCCGTGCCATGGTGAGCACGTCGAGGACGGCGTCGACCGCGGCCTCCTGCCCCATCACCTGCCGGGTAAGACGATCACGGGCCTGGCCAAGCACCTCGATGCTCAGCCGCTCCCACGGGTCATCGCGCGTGCCGTGGCGGAAGACGTCCAGGAGCTTCCGCGTGTCGCCGATCGCGATCCGCTCATGGTGCGAGGCGAGGCGCAAGGCTTCGAGATCCCAGAACGACATTCCGTCCGTGAGGGCGCCGAAGGCGTCCACGACGTCGGACGGAGGCTCGTCGGTGTGCGCCCCAAAGAAGCCTCGCCACTGGCGGCTGAGGAAGGCCTCGCGGTCGGGCCGGTCGGGCCGCGCGACGCCGACCACCTGCACCAGCGGGTGCTCCCGGTACAGCCAGGTGGGGATCTGCCCGAGCACCGGCGCCACGAGCACCAGCGCGTTGCGCATCCCGGCCCGTGCGCCGGCCGTGTGCCGAGCGGCTTCATCCATCGCGAGCTGCATCGTCACGAGGAGCCCGCGCTCGTCGACCGGTTGTTGTTCGGAGAACACCCGGTCGGCGAGGTCAACCACCATCGAGCTCGCGACCTGCGGCGCTGCGAGCACCCGGCGCGCAGCGGAGAGCGCGAGCTGCGGCTGTACGTGAACCGGAGGCTGGGGCCCGGACGCCTCCGCGGGAGCTGACGGTGGGGCCTCCGGCATGCCGGGTCGGCGCGGGATCTGGTAGGCCCGTCCGCGGGGAGCCGCAGCGAGCGTCGGGTCTCGCTCCAGCTCCTCCCAGCGACTCCGCATCGTCGGGTCGGCGAAGGTGATCCCGTCCGTCTGGTTCCACCGGGCGCGCACGTCGTACCCGGCGCTCTCCAGCGCGGCGTCGAGCGCGTCGGAGAACGAGAGGGGCACGCCCTCGAACATTGCGAGATCGCGGACGTTTCCGTGAAGCACTACGTGCCGACCTCGACGCAGGTGGGACACGACGTCCCGAATCCAGCGGGCGGTCGTTGTCATCCGCGCACCGGGGCCGGGACCGGGCTCACGAGGTTCATCGCGAGCCGGCTGCCCGCCTTCGGAGGCGACGCATCGGAGAGCCACGCCTCGCTCATCTCCTTCACCATGTCGATGGCCGCCTTGCCGAACGCCTGGAGCAACGCGCCGCCTACCGTCTGCTGCCGACGAGGCTGGGGGAAACCGACGCGTCGCTGGGCCAGAGGGTTCGGCCGCGCCGGGGCGGCCGCCGCCTTCGCCGCGGCTGCGGCCTGCTCGCGGTGTGCCTTGATCCCGTCGTATTCGAAGATCTTGGGCCAGCGGAGGTCATCCACGGGGAACCTCCGCTGGGCTGCGCCCAGGAAGCTCGCGGCGAGCTCCTGCGGTGCGAGCGCCGCGGCGTTGGGATCGAGGTTGGGCGGCACCGGCAGGCCCGTGAGCGTCGTCCACTCCCGGATCGTCACGGGGTTCGCACTGTGCCAGACGCCGACGGGGCCGCCCGATCCGCCGCCGCTTTGTATCGCGGCGAACACCTGGGTCGTGAGCGTGTGGAGCTGGGAGATGGGCCGGTAGACCAGCAGGTGGTGAACGCCACCCCCCAGGTCGAGCACGCGGGTCGCGCCCGTGCCCGGGGGGTACAGGCGAGCGAGGAGGGAGTCGCGGACGCGCGCAAGCCCCGCCTCATCGTGCGCATGGAGCTGGTCGAGGAGCTCGGCCCACGCTGGAGCAGACCAACGTGGTCCACCCAGGCCCTGCACCCACGTACGCACCCGGGCAATCGCGGTCTGCGTGTCGCCCGCCTCGGCCTCGACCTCCGGCGCAAGGTGTCCAGCGCGGCGGATGAGGTCGCGCTCGGACAGCCCGTGCTCCCGGGCCGCGGCCTCGGCGGTGCGCATGAACGCCCGCCAAGGCTCGGCATCGCCCCAGCGGTCTCCGTGCACGCGAAGGTGCCGGCGCAGCGCGGGATCGAGCGGCGTTGGGTTCGAGGCGGGGCTCGGAGGCGGCTGCGGGGCAGCCGGTGGAGGGGGAGGAGCCGAGGCCGGTGGAGGTGCCGAAGCCACCGGGGTGGGCTGCGGCGCGGCGCGCGGGGGCGCCGCAGGCTGCGGTGGCGGAGGGGGCGAGGGTGCCACGGGGGTGTCGAAGCACGCGGCGACGACGTCGACGACGGGGGCCGGGACGGGAGCCGCGACAGGTGCCCGGGCGCGCGCTTGAGCCGCAGGCTGTACCGTCTCAAGGACACGGGAGATCGGCCAGCGCTGGTCGGGCTCCTTTCTCGTGCACCCGCGGATCAGTTCGACGAAGGGCGCCGGCATGTCGGTGGGGAACTCGATCTCGGAGAACAAGTGCTTGTTCACGAGCTCGTTGGCGTTGCCATCGAAGGGCAGCCGCCCGGTGAGGAGTTCGTAGACGGTGCATCCAAGGGCATACACGTCGACCCCCGGCCCCATCTTCCCAGAGAAGAGCTCCGGGGCCGCGTATGCGAGGCTGGCGGTGGAGGTTGCGCGCGCTGTGCCTGCGAGGGCGCGAGCCGTGCCGACATCCCCGAGCTTCGGTGCACCCCGAACAAACAGGATGTTGGCCGGCTTCACGTCTCGGTGGACCCAGCCCTCCGCGTGGAGGTGAGCCAGAGCCTCACCGACCGCGCGGACGATGCCTCGGACTTCGTCGGGAGGGAGCCCGTCGGGCCACGCCTTCAACCGTCCCGCACCATCCCCGCCGTCTGCGAGCTCGGTGACGAGGCAGACCTCGTCCTCGTCCTCGTCCTCGACGACCGCCCTGTACGCCAGGATGGCCGGATGCGAAAGCCGTGCGAGCAACGCGATCTCTCGGCGGTCAACTTCCGCCGTGAAGATCTTGACCGCGACCGTCGCGACAGGATCGCCAGCCAGTAGTTCGTCGGCTTCCCAGACGACCCCGAAGCTCCCGCGCCCCAGGCGCTGCTTCAAGCGGTAGCGGCCGGCGATGATACGACCTTTGGACATCAGTGTTCTACCCTTGCTTTCGCGTCGCGGCTGGACCACCCGACGGGAGTGAGTTGGCGTTTCGCCTCTGCCGCTTGGGATCCTTCGTCTCCCAGAAGAGCTCGCCGGCGGCGACTCCGAACCGTTCTGCCAGGTCGGCGTGGAGCGCCTCGAGCCTGGCCTCCGTCTCGTCGCAGCTCGTATAGGCCACGCCGTCCGCCCCGCGCTCCGTGACCCGGTCGGTGCTGTCGACATCGTAGAACACGTGCCCTTCGACCGGCACGTTCACGTCCACCCACCGGCGATCCGCTCGGACGGCCCTGAAGGCGACCTCGCCGTCGTACCCGCTGCCCACGAGCGTGGCCTCACCGACCTGGAAGCCTTGCTCGCGGAGGCCATCCTGAAGGGCGGTCACGATGTACGCCCGTCGTTCCTCGGCGAGCTGGCGAGCCTGCGCCCTCGCCAACGCGGCGTCCAATCGCGCGTTGAGCGCCAGGGCCGCGTCGGTCAAGTCGCTGGATGCGGCAAGGTTCGCGATCGCTTCGGCGACGGCCCGCACCTCGTCCGCGCACCAAGCCATCGTCACTTCGTCCGCCTCGATGCCGGCGAGTCGGGCGCTGAGCTCGGCCGTCGCGGCGGTGATCGCGCCTTGACGTGCCGCCTCCTCCGACCTGGCCGCCCCTGCGAGCCGTGCCGCCTCCGCCGCGGCTTCCCGACGGATGGCGTCCTGCTCGGAGGCGGTCGCCGCCGCCTGCGCCGCTAAGTTGCCTCCAAGCGCGGCGACGCTCCGTGCGATGACCTGCACCTTCCCCAACGCTGCAGCGATCGCTTCCGGCTCGGTGCTGGCTCTGGCGATCACCTCGTCGACCTGCGCTTCGACGTGCGGAATCCCTCCGGGCACGGAGAGCGCCGAAGCTGACGCGCGCAGTGCGCCCACAGCGAGCCGAACGCGGCCCGCCTCTTCCACGAGCGCCGCCCAAAGCTGGTTGGCCAGCGCGACACGCGCACGGCGCTCCGCCTCCTCCCGGCGGCGTCGCTCTTCTTCGGCCTTGCGACGGCGCTCCTCGGCGAGACGCCGCTCCTCTTCTTGTCGAAGTCTGATCTCCGCTGCGGTGGGAGAGCCGCTCATGCCCAGACCCCCTCTTGGCCGGTCAGAAGTATCCCTCGATCTGCGACGGCGCGTCGAAGGCGACTGGGGAAGTCAGGGCTCGGCACGCCCGCCCAGAACAGGTTGCTCTCGCGATCCACACGCAGTTCGACACCCACGCCGGGCGCGTCGAGGTGTGGCGCGAGGTGGGCGTAGCGACGCGTGAGGAGGTGGACGCGCTGGTTCGCCGAGCCCCGCCAGAGGAGATCACGCTGCTGCTCGCGCACAAAGGGGCCGTCCACGAGGATGTCGGTCGCCGCGAGGAGGGCCCCGAAGCCCGGACTTGTTGACGCTTGCAGCTCCTCCAGCGCGAAACCGGTGTAGACCATGACCGTGCGCCCTCGGGCCTGAAGCCGGCTCGCGACTTCGGCGAGCGCTTCGGCCTGCTCGAAGGGCTCGCCGCCCGAAAACGTCGCCCCCTCGTCTTCGCGCGACGCGAGGATGCGGGCGGCCGCGGCCGCGGGGTCGAGCAGCAAGGCTGGGCCGTCACCAAGGATTGGAGTGGCGATGCAGCCTGGACAGCGACGCGCGCAGCCGCGTACCCAGAGCACCGTGCGCCGGCCCGGACCGAGCGTCGTGCATCCGTGGAGCATGTGGGCGACTCGTAGCGCAGGCTCTGCCATCAGGCGGGCACCGTGTAGAGCTCAAGCTCCTTCTGAATGCTCCAGATCGCGTAGATATTGAATGCGAAGGCTGTGATCGCGAGAAATCCCGTCCAGCTGCCCCAGACTGAGAGGAGGCTGGCGACGTTCGCCCCCATGGCGATCAACATCAGGTTGTGATTGCGCCCGGCCTGGTTGGTCCGCTCGCCGAGCGTGACCAGATGCTTGAGCTGGGTGTACTCGATCGCGAGGGTGAGGAGCCCGCCGGTGACGATGTAGCCGACAATCTCCAGCACGATGGCCACCATGGGGTCCATGGCCTCGGGGTTCGCCTTCTTCAAAGCCTCGTACTGGAGGTAGGCAACGTAGAGACCGCCGATCCCGCAGGTAAAAACGGTGATGGCGACGAGCTCCAGGGGACTCCATCGTTTGAGCTGGATCGCGGTCGAGGACGATAGGGTAGGGGTCTGGGACACCTTGCCTCCGTTAGTCTTGGTCAGCAATGTCACGAGCGAAGATGCTCTTTGCGGTCTTGCCGACGCCCATGCATGCCGCACCGTCGATGCTCCCGCCGACAAGCCCCCCGGCGATGGGAATCGCCTTCGCGATGTTGACGATGCCCTTCTCCCCGGCCTTGGTGATGAGCCGGAAGCCCACCTTCTTATTGATCTCGATCAGCACTCGTCCGGGGATGGCCTGCACGGCCTTCATCGCCACCTTGTTGCCGAGCTGGACCCCCGCCTGCTTCAGGACTTCGCGGCCCGCGTCTCCGATGAGCGAGAGGAGGATAAACGTTCGGACGCGTTCCTCCTGAGTTGAGTAGCCGTAGAGGTTCGCCACCGCGCCCGCGAGGCGCGCCTGGACGAACCACGCTGCGTACATCGACGCTGGGATCGTGACCGGGAGGGTGATCAGGCCCCCGAGCCCCGTCACGAAGCCTGTACCGAAGTTCTTCGCCGCCTCCCATCGGATGCAGGCATCCACGCGCTCCTCGAGGTTCGCGTAGCTCGAGTCGCCCTTGTATTCGTCCGCGAGCTCTGTCGAGCTGGACATGGGGCCCAGCCCGTCGACTCCGTGGGAGAGGACGCCCTTCACGAGCTGCATGACGACGCCTTCGTCGGGGGTGGACATCAGTCTCTTCTCCGGTGGTGGAATATAGGGGACGCGGGAGTGTAGGACGATTTTGCTTCGGACACCAGACAGGGGTTCCCCGTGAGCGGTTTGCGGAGCGCCTCGACGGCGAGGGGAGCCGCACGGCGCCGCTGCCCTCGTGCGTGAGGGGGCGTCCCTGAGTCTTGGAATGGACCGCGGGCTGACTGGACCAGCGTTCGGAAGAACCGCGTGCGCTACCGGCAACGGATGGAAGATGGGGAGATATTCGGCTGCTACCGCCGGGTAGCACGGAAGCGCCACCCGGTAGCACGGCGCGCTACCCGGCCCTCCTGGCTCCGCCCGCGCCGAGCATCGCCGTCACGGCGCGCCGCATCCGCTCCCCCAGCGGCTCGGACGCGGCGACCTCGGCCTTGGCCACCATCCCGTGCCCCACGCCCAGCAACTCGGCGAGCTGGCGCTGCGAGAGCCGTCGCTCGGCGCGAAGGCGGGCG
>JBEIVK010000801.1:0-2004 GCA_040373935.1 Alphaproteobacteria bacterium | reverse complement strand
CGGGGGCCCACGCGGCGAGGCCGCGCACCAGCGCGCGCGAGAGGGCGCGGGCGCGGGGCGCCGCGGCGGCCGACAGGAGGAAGCGGCCGATTTCGATGGGGCGCCCGATGGGGTCGTTGACGCCGGCCCAGCCGACGAGATGTTCGGGCGCGAAGGCGCGGCGGCCGAGGTCCAGCGGGTCTCGCAGGGCGCCCTCGACGGCGGCGTAGCGGTCGTCGGCGAGGCGGTCTTCGGGGCGGGTGGCGGCGCTGTCGGGGAGGCGGGCGTCGAGGGTGTCGAGGTCGTCCGGGGTGAAGGCGTCCGGGTCTCGGTCCGCCTCGCCGAACTCGGCGTCTGGGTCTTCCTCGATGTCGGGAGCCATCCGCGGACGGGCGAGGGGACGGGGGCGCGCCGGGCCGTCGTTGCCGGTGGGATCTGCCGGGCCGCCGAAGAGGGGGCCGACGTCCCAGGGATCTTCGTTGCCGTCGGCGGAGCCGCCGCCGCCGCCGCCGAACTGGACTTGTTCGAGCTCGAGGTCTTCGTCGACCTCCTGCTCTTCGGCCAGCTCTTGGTCCTGGGCGGACTCGGCCTCTTGGTCGGCTGCGCGCTTCGCGGCGTCGGCCATGAGCGCCTGGACCGCCTCGTTGCCGAACGAGGGGACCAGCGCGGCGGCGACGTCGGAGGACAGCTCGGCGCCGGATTCGACCTTCTCGAGCGCGCGCTCGGCGTCGCGGTCGGCGCCCTTTTGCTCGTTGGCGCGCTGGACGACGCCTTCGGGGCCTTGGGACTGGCGGCGCTTGTGTTCGCTTCCGGTGGCCATCGGCAGAGGGTTATCCGCAGGGGCGGTGCAGGGCACCCCCGCGCGGCGTCGCCGCGTGGTAGCAAGAGAGATGCCGGGGGGCGCGGGGCGCGTCCGCGCGGAGGGCGTTCATGGAGAGCATCGGCGGCTTGCGCGCGACGGGGCGGCGTCTGCGCGGCCCAGCCTCGGACCTCGTGGAGCTGGACGGCTCCAACGGGCTGAAGCACACGGCCATCGTGTTCCACCCCGAGTACCGGGACCACAACGCCATCAACGACGCGTTGACGGTGGTGTTGCCGTACCTCGAAAACCCGATGGTGACGGGCCTCGTGGAGCTGGTGGGGCACGATCGCGCCGAGGGCGCCTTCGTGTATCCGACGGGCACGACGTGGTCCGTCGCCGAGGTCAACCGCGTCCTCGCGGACTTGGGCGAGGCCGGCGGGGTGCGGGCGGGCCTCGAGTTGATGTACACAGCCGGCCAGGTGCTCATCGAGGCGGCCGACGCAGGGCAGCACCAGGGCGTCTACAGCCACGGCGGGCTCACGCCCTGGCGCATCCTGCTGCGCAAAGACGGCCAGGTGATGATCGTCGGGTACGCGCTGCCCCAGGTGGAGATCCTGCGCTTCCACGAGGATCCGGCCCGGGTGCCGCGGGAGGACAGCTTCCGCTACTGCCCGCCGGAGCGCATCGAGTTCCAAGCCGAAGACCTGTCTTCAGACCTGTTCGGGCTGTCGCTCATCGCCTTCGAGTTGATGACGGGCAAGCCGGTCTATGACGGCTTGGTGAACGACATCCGGCAGCAGGCGGCGCGGGGCGAGGGCTCGCGCCGCCTGTTCCGCTTCCGCGAAAAGCTCCCCCAGTCGGTGCGAGACCTCCTGACACAAGCGCTGCGCCCGGAGCGGGGGGACCGCTTCCCCAGCGGGGAGGCCTTCCTGGAGGCGGTGCGCGGGGTGCTGTCGAGCCGCGATGCGACGGGGCCGTCGCTCATCGACTTGATGGCGCGGATCTCGACGCAGCAAGTGCGCCAGGGCGCGCGGCCGGAGGCCGCGAGCACGATCATGGCGCCGCGGGACCAGCTGCGGGCGATGGTGGGGGCAGACGACGACGACGACGGCGAGCCGGTCGGTGGGCGGGGCGGGCAGCGGCCCTGGTCTCCGCCGGCGAGGCGGGATGCGGGCGGGGCGGCACCCGCGGGGGAGTCGGCGCCGCGTTTTGCAGCGCCGGCG
>JBEIVK010000463.1:0-3744 GCA_040373935.1 Alphaproteobacteria bacterium | reverse complement strand
CGTCGCCATCGTCGCCGGCGATGCCCTGGAAGGTGCGCGCGAGGCTGTGGGTGACCTCGCCCTGGTGGACCTGCCAGCCGGCGGGCACGGGCAAGGACGGGGCCGCCGCCGCCACCGCCGGGGCCACGGCCGCCTCCACGACGGGCACGCCGGGCACGCCCGCGTCCGCCACGCCGACGGCAGGGGCAGGCGCCCCACCCGGGAGGGCCGCCGGAGCAACGGCCGGAGCCGCGCCTTCCGAGGGCGCGAGGGGGGCCGCAGCGGGGGCCGGGGCCGCCGCGGCGTCGGCCGAGCCGCCGTCGCGGTCGAGCACCATGACGAGGTTGAGCGCGAGCGAGCAGCCGAGGATGCCGAAGATGAGCCAGGGCTTGAGCGCGGGATGATCCAACATGGGGCGACCTCGAACGCCGCCGATCTCACCTGTCCGGCCGGGGGTTGTCAAGGCAAACTCTCGAAATCACCTGAAGGTTTCCCCCTCGCTGAAGTGGACACGTCAAGAGTTGCCGGGCGCCGCCCTCAGGGATGGATGAGCAACTGCTCGATCGGCGCCTCGTAGAGCGCGTAGCGGCGGAGGACGCGCGCGCCGCTGGCCCGCAGCGCGGCCTCGTCGGGCGCGCTGCCGTTGCCGCACAGCTCCAAGTGGCCCAGCCGCCGGTGCAGCGCCCGCCGCGCCACCTCTGCCAGCAGCGCCTCCTCCACCCCCTGCCCTTCCCAGCCCGGGCGCACCGCGACCCACCGCAGGCGCGCCGCGCGCGCCTCCGCCCGACCGCGCAAAAGCCGCCACCACCCGAAGGGCAGCAGCCGCCCATCGGCCGGCAGATACGGCCCCAAGTCCGGCTCGGCGCACGCCAGCCCCACCGGCACGCCGCCGTGCTCCGCGAACAAGAACAGGTCTTCGCAGCCCGCCACCCGCAGCAGATCGTAGACGATGCGGTCGAAGGTCGCGCGGTCCAGGGGGGCCGCCGCCACGGCCCGGCCCCAGCCCGCGGCGAGCAAGTCGAAGCCGTGCGGAAGCTCGGCCTCCAAGCGCTGCATCGACGCCGGCCGCAGGTCGACCTGCAAGCGATCCCGCACCCGCGCCCCCCGCTCCATCAAGCGCCGCACGCCTTCTTCGGATGCATCGAGCGACCAGGCCCACGAGCGCAGCTCATGCGCCGCCACCAACCCGGACGCCTCCAGCAGGCCGTGCGTCCACGGCGGATCGTCGGGCGTCCCGGCCGGCGGCGCCGGCTCCCGCCCGGCGATGAGCACGCCGGCGCCATGCTCGGCGTGGAGGTTGACCGGCCCGCGAACCCGCGCACAGCCCCGCGCGCGCAGCCACCGCGCCGCGCGGTCCAACAGGAGCGTGCAGCCGCCCGCGTCGTCGGCACACGCGAAAAACCCGAACCAGCCCGTCCCCGGCCCGTGCAAGCGATCCCAGGCCCCGTCCACGTAGGCAGCCACCCGCCCCACCACCCGCCGCCCGCGCCGCACGAGCCAGCACGCCGAGGGCCGCTCGGCGTGGAGCGGGCTGCCCGCAGGGTCCAGCAGGTAGTGGGCGTCGTGCCGGAGCGGCAGGCGCCGCCCGACCACCCCGCGCGCCGCCGACTCGCCCGCCTCGAGGAACGCCGCGCGCTCGGCGCGACGCCGAAGATCGAGGCGCTCGACGGTCAGTCCCGCAGGCCGGGAACGGCGCGGCAGCACGGTGCTCATGGCCCGGACCTACCCCGATCCCGGCCCGGCGCCCGCCGCCGCGGGCCAGGAGCTTTGCGAGAAGTCGCACGCCGGGGTGGGCGATCGCGGTGGGCGTGCTATGCGCCCCCAAACCCGTGTCGGAGGCCACGTGTCGATCAGCGCCCGCATGAAGCTCTCGGAGCTGCTTGAGCAGCACCCTGACGCTGAAGAGATCCTTGAGAACTACGGGGTCGATGTCGGCTCGGTGGACGGCAGCATGACGCTCGAAGAGCTCTGCCGGGAGGAGGCCATCAACTACTGGGAGGTGAAACGCGAGATCATCACGGCCGAAGGCTGGGATGGTGCGCAGCCCACCGACGGCCGCGACGATGAGGACGAGGCCGCCACCGACGACGACGAGGACGAGTGGGGAGAGTCCGCCGAGACCTTCGACGCCCCGGAGGACGAAGAGTCCGCCGAGTGGACCGAAGAGGAGGAAATGGAAGAGGACGACATCGACATCGACGAAGAAGAAGGCGAGGATTTCGCGGGCGAAGAGTCCGAGTAGTCCCTGCCCGGGGCTGGGCGGCGTTTGCTACACTCCGCACATGCTGCCCGCCCCCGCCGTCGCCTTGCTCCCCACCGCCGCCCCGATGGGGCGCGCAGGGGGCGCGGGCCGCGCCTTCATCCGGCGTTCCGGCGCCCACGGCCCCTCCTGCGGCCCCGTGGCGCCCGCCGTGCTGCGGCCCCCCGCATGAGCGGCCCATCCCTCCAGCTCTGGGAGTCGCCCGGCGAAGAGCCCCGGCGCGTGCGCCTCTCAGACCTCGACGCCGGCCTCCGCAGCGGCGAGATCCCGCACACCGCGCAGGTCCAAGGCCCGCCGCTCACCACGGGGGACCCGCGCCCGGTCGACGCGCTCCCCGCGCTGGCCGAGGCGCTCGACGCCCCAGACGCCCGCCTCGCCCGCCACCTCCGCACGCGGCGCCTGCCCTGGGCCACGGCCCTCGTCGCCGGCCTGCCCACCGCCGCCGCGCTCGCGCAGACAGCCCTCGTCCTCCACGGGCACCCCGCCGCCGAGGCTTGGCTGCGCGCCGGGGCGATGGGCCCCGGCCCCACGGTGCTCGACGGCCGCTGGGAGACCGTCCTCCTCTCTCCCTTCACCCACGGCGGCCTGCCCCTCGCCCACCTCCTCTCCAACCTGCCGGCGCTCGGGTGGTCGGCCTACCGCGTCGAGCGCGCCCTCGGCGGCGCCGCCCTGCTCGCCATCGCCGCCGCCGGGCTGCTCGGCGGCAGCGCCCTCGTCTGCGCCTTTTCGGACCTCCCGGTCATCGGCTCCTCGGTCGTCGGTTTCGCCTGCTGGGGCGCCCAGCTCGCCGTCGGCTTCCGCTTCGGCGACGCGCTCCCCGCCGGCCACCGCGGCGGCTACGCCTGGGGCAACGTCGTCATCTTCGCGCTCCTCTTCCCGCAGACCCTCTTCGTCGAGGGCGTCAGCCACCTCGGCCACTTCGGCGGCCTGCTCGCCGGCATCCTCACCGCCTTCCTGCTGCCCGTGGAGAGCATCGCTCCCCGCGCCTCCGTGGCCCCCCGCCGCCACGCCACGCTCGCCGCCGCCCTCGCCGCCGTCCTCTGCGCCCTGGGCCTGCCCGGCCTGCTCGCCGTCCTCCCCGCGCCCACCGTCCCGCTGTCCCTGCCCGATCACGGCCTGGACCTCACCCTCCCGCGCGCCTTCGCCCGCGCGCCCGCCCGCGCCGGCAGCCTGGACGGCTGGCGCGTGGGCCCGGCAGACCCGGGGCTGCTCTACACCCGCTTCGACCTCCTCCCCGCCACCCTCCCCGTCCACGCGCCCGTCGCCGACTGGCTTCCCGCCCTCCAGGCCGATCTCGAGGCCCGCTTTGGCGCCCCGGTCACGCCCTTGCCCGCCGCTGCGCCGTCCGCCCTGCCCGCGGGGTGGGTCGGCCTCGCGTGGCAGCTCCCCGCCGGCCCCGACGGCATCCCCATCGTCCTCAGCGAGGCCGCCCACCGCAGCGGCCGCGCCCTCCGCCGCATCGGCCTCCGCGGCCTCGGCCCGCCCAGCCCCGCGCGCGCCCGCCT
>JBEIVK010000915.1:0-1713 GCA_040373935.1 Alphaproteobacteria bacterium | reverse complement strand
GGAGCCGCCGCGCGGCGGCGACCGGGCGGAGAGACCCGGCGCCGGCCGCAGGCCGGCGGCCGCCCGTGCGGCCGGGTGGGCCCTCAGTAGACGTCGACGGTGAGGTCGAAGCCGTAAGAGTAGTAGTAGTAGCCGTAGTAGACCGGGTAATCGATGTAGCCGGAGAACAGCCGGGCGGTGCTGCCGTCCCAGGTGCCGTCGTCGAACTCGAGGCCGAAGGTGCTGCCGGCGCCGAGGTCCAGCTGCGCGTCGGCGGTGGAGGTGCCGGCCGCGGAGTCGACGTCGAGGGCGACCGCGAAGCCCAGATCGAACTCCGGGCAGCCGCTGATGGCGGACGCCGAGGTGGCGGAGTTGAAGGTGGCGTCGCCCTCGAAGGCGAAGTCGCAGCCTTCACAGAGGGAGCCGCCATCGGTGGGCAGAAGGGCGAGGTCCCACCGGGTGTCGCAGTCGTAGACGCCGGGGGAGGTCTGGAAGTTGGCGTACAGGAAGTTCAGCGTGCCGGTGGCGCCGCCCCAGCCGGTGTAGGGGCCGCAGCCGTTGGTGTCGCAGGTGAACCAGGCGTCGTCGCCGAAGCCGTGCAGGGTGGCGCTGTTGACGGCGTAGATGTCGTCGGGGGTGTTGTCGTCGGGCGTGCCGTCCGCGCCGAAGTTGCAGCCGGCGGACTCCAACAAGGAGTTGCTGCTGAAGATGAGGGCCGCGCCGGCGAACGATGCCGCCGCGCTGGCGGCGGTGATGCCGCCGACCCCGGCCTCTGCGACGCAGGTGTACGTGGCGTCGTCGAGGAAGAGGGCGCCCACATTGGAGGTGCTGCCATCGTCGGTGGTGCCGTAGGCCTCGACGGTGGCCGTGGAGTCGCCGTTGAGCCCGAAGTAGGCGAAGGCCCCGCCGTTGTCGGCGGTGTTGTCCGTGGAGGACACGCCGTCGAGGGTGATGGCGGAGTCGGTGGCGAGGATCCCGCCGCCCCACGACGCGCGGTTGCCATCCAGCGCGGTGTCGGTGAGGGTGAGGTCGCAGCCGTAGGCGAAGAGGGCGCCGCCGAGGCTGTTGGAGCCGCCGTCGCCATCGAGGAGGGCGGCGTTGGTGATGGAGAGGGTGGGGCCGGAGGCGGGGCAGTTGACGTTGCCGCCGACGGTGTAGCCGAAGCCCCACGGGTCTCCGGTGGTGCCGAGGCCGTTTTGCAGCGTGAGCCCGGTGATCGACACGGCGGTGGCCGGCGCGAGGGCCGTCAGCACGGTGTCGAGGCTGCCGCCGTCGAGCACGGTGAGGGAGGGGTCGGCGGCGGGGCTGCCGATCGCGAGGTCGGCCTCCACGGTGAGGTGGACGTAGTGGGTGCCCTCGCAGATGGCGAGGCTGCCGGCGTCGCTCAGCGCGATGGCGGCGGGGGCCGCGGCGGTGCCGGCGGCGAAGGTGGCCGTCAGGTCTGTCGTGGCGCCGGTGGCATCCGTGAAGGTGACGAGGCCGGCGTCGGTGGTGGCGGCGTCGCAGTCGGTGTCGATGCCGTCGCACAGCTCGGTGTTGCCGGGGAAGGTGCCGGCGCTGGCGTCGTCGCAGTCGGTGGCGTCGGCCACGGTGGCGGCGGGCGGCTCGCAGGCCTCGACGGCCGTCGCCGGGTCGCCGAAGGAGTCGCCGTCGGCGTCGGTGTAGAAGGTGGAGAGAACGCCCTCGTCGGTCGCGCCGTCGCAGTTGTTGTCGATGCCGTCGCAGGCCTCGGGG
>JBEIVK010000814.1:0-1979 GCA_040373935.1 Alphaproteobacteria bacterium | reverse complement strand
GAGCCGGCCGGGGCAGGCCCGCCCAGCGCCTCCCGCAGCCGCTGGAGGCGCCCGGGGCCCATCGCGCGGCGGGGCACGGCCCGCACCCCGAGCACGGCGACGTCCGCCCGGCCGGCGGTATCCAGGCCGGCCCGCCAGGCCGCCGCGGTCCCGCCCGAGCCGACCGGGAGCACCAGAACCCAGGGCCGACCCGCGTCGGTGGCGGGCAGGGCGTGCGCGAGCGCGGCGCCGAGCGCCACGGAGGGCCCCAGGTCGGCCGGAGCCGCGGCGCCGGGCCCCACGATGGCCGCGCCGCCGCCCAGGGCCGCCGCGAGGTGCGCCAAGGCCGCCGCCGCTTGGGGCGGCTCCTCCACTTCGACATGCCAGCGGGCCCGGCGGCGCAGGTGGTCTCGCACCGCTGCCCGGGCCGGACTGCCGGGCTGCGGCCATGTGACGACGCCGATCGGGACGTCATTCACGGCGCCCAGCGCGGCGGCGGCCGCGACCTGTTGGCTGCCGTCCCCGCCCGCGGTCAACAGCGGAACCCGGGCCTCTGCGGCGTCGCGCACCCGCGGCCCGAGGCGCCGGGCCTTGTGCCCACCAAAGTCAGCGTCGGGGCGACGTTCGTCCAGGATGAGCAACCCGACCGCGCCGGCCGCGGGGGACCGCAAGCAGAGCCCGGCCGCGGCGGTGCCCGTCATGCCCCGCGCGCGAAGGCGACGAGCACGCCCACGACCGTCAGACCGTAGAGCACGCCATTGATGAGGATCGGGGGGTCTTTGTAGAGGGTCTCTTCGGGCGCTCCTCCCTCGGCCCGCGCGCTCACGAGGTAGATGTAGCGGAAGATCCCGTACAACACGAAGGGCAGCGTGAGGAGAAGCCAGGGCGTCGGCGAGCCGAGCACGGTGTAGAGCGCGTAGGAGATGATGGTCCCGCTCGTCGTGATGGCCTGGAACTCCACCACGAGCTGCGGGCTGTACTCGGCGAGGATCTTCCGGGTGGTGCTCGCGTCGTCCTTCATCAGCAGGAGCTCGCCCCGCCGCTTGTTGAAGCCGAGGAAGAGCGCCAAAAATGCGGTGCACATGAGCAGCCACGGGCTGATCGCCACGTCGATGGCCACCGCTCCCGCGGCCGCGCGCCACAAAAACCCGGCCGACAAGAACATGATGTCGAGGATGACCACGTTCTTGAAGACCGTCGAGTAGGACATGGTCGTGGCGAAGTAGAGCAGGCCGACGAGCAGGAAGGACGGGCCGACCCACCACGCGATGCCGCACCCGATGAGGAAGATGGCGGCCATCTCGGCGTACGCGAGCCCCAGCGGGAGACGGCCGGACGCGATCGGCCGCTTGCGCTTGCTCGGGTGCTTGCGGTCTGCGTCGGCGTCTCGGGCGTCGTTCCAGATGTAGCCGGCCGACGACAGGCAGCAGAACGCGGCGACCCCCGCGAGGGTTTTCACCCACATGTCCGGGCGGTCGAAGTTCATCGAGAAGAAGATGGCCGCGAGGACGAAGACGTTCTTGGGCCATTGCTTCGGCCGCAAGGCTTGGGCCGCGGCGAGCAGGAGGTCGGCGGGGCCCTGCGGGCCGGCGGGGGCGGGTGTCAAGGAGACTCCGAGGCGGCCGATGCGGCGTCGACGACGAGGACCTTTTCGGTGCCTCCGTCCACGTTGACGGCGTGCTGGACGGGCCGGCGCCCGGGCAGGACCACGGTGACCGTGTGCGGCCCAGCGCTGACGGGAAAGGAGAGGGCGCCGGGGGCGGGGGCCGCGCCGTCGAGGCCGACGGCGGTGCCGGCCGGCGCGACCACCGAGAGGCGGGTGGGGGCGCGGCGCGCCGCGAGCGTGCCGATCGCCGCGCCCGCCGCCATTCCGAAGCCGGCGAGGCCAAGGCCCAACAGCGCCATCGCCCAGAGGGGCGGCGCTGCGGTCGGGGGCGGCGTGTCGTCGTCGTCGACGAGGGCGGGGTGTGGGCGCCGGGGCGGCGGCGCGGCGGCCTCGG
>JBEIVK010000562.1:0-3179 GCA_040373935.1 Alphaproteobacteria bacterium | reverse complement strand
GCGGGCCGGCAGCCGCCCCGCCGCTGCCGGAGATCAGGCGGTGGGCGGGGCCCGCCGCGCGCAGTGGGCCGCGACGACCGCCCGCTGGGCCGCGGTGAGGCGAGCGCCGGGCCGCAGGGCGCGGACCTCGGCGTGGGCGTCCTCCCAGCGGGGGCTGAGGCCGAGCTCGACCATGGCGGCGACGAGGACGGCGACGCTGCGGCCGTGGCCGTAGGCGCAGTGGACGAGCACGGGGGCGCCGGCGCGGTGCCACGCGACGACCTGCGCGACGGCGGCGGCGAAGCGGTCGGCCCGGGGCGGCGCGCCGTCGAGCAGGGGGATGTTGACGTAGGTGGCGCCGACAGGGCGGAGGGGCAGCTCGGCGGTGAGGTCGAGCTGGTGGAGGCCGGGAGCGCCGTGGCGGGGCCAACCGCCGACCCAGAGGCCAGGGCGGACCTCGCTGCGGGCGGGGAGGCCGAGGCGCTGGGCGGCGGCGGCGACGGCCTGCCCGAAGGCGAGGTAGGGCCAGAACAGCGGCCGCCAGAAGCGGCCTTTGCCGAGGAGGCCGGGGGCGTCGAGCAGATACGCGAGGCCGGTGCCGGTGGTGCTGAGGGCGGCCCAGGCGACGAGGGCGGCGCCGAGGGCGCGCACGGGGCCGGGCGCGGCGGCGGCGGTGGCGAACCACGCGGCGAGCCCGCCCTCCAGCAGGCCCACGACGAGCAGCGGGAGGGCGGGCGGCACGGGCGCTACTCGAGGTAGGTGTAGCCGTCGAGACCGGCCTGGTACTTGGCCATGAGCATCGCCGACTCTTCGAAGCTCATGTGGCCGGAGCGCAGGGCGGCCTCGCAGGCCTTGCGGACGTGACGGACGAGGGCCTTGCGGTCGTATTGCACGTAGTGGAGGACCTCGGTGACGGTGTCGCCCTCGACGAGGCTCTCGAGGGCGTAGGTGCCGTCGTCGGCCAGCGAGACGAGCACGGTGTTGGTGTCGCCGAAGAGGTTGTGCAGGTCGCCGAGGATCTCCTGGTAGGCGCCGACGAGGAAGACGCCGAGGAGGTAGGGCTCGTCGTTGAGGGCGTGCAGCTCGAGGACGTCCTTGACGTCGTGCAGGTCGATGAACTTGTCGACCTTGCCGTCGGAGTCGCAGGTGATGTCGGCGAGCACGCCGTAGCGGGTGGGCTTTTCGTCGTGCCGGTGGATGGGCACGATGGGGAAGAGCTGGTCCACCGCCCAGGCGTCCGGCATGGACTGGAACACCGAGAAGTTGCAGAAGTAGGTGTCGGCGAGGGCGCGCTTGAGGCCCTCGAAGTCGTCCGGCACGTAGTCGAGCCCGCGGATGGTGCGCGACACGCGGCCGGCGACCTGCCAGAACAGGCGCTCGGCCCGGGCCCGCTGGCGGAGGTCCAGCAGGCCGAGGTTGAACATGGTGAGGGCCTGGGCCCGCGCGGCGACGGCGTCGTGCCAGGCGGCCTGGAAGGTCTTGCGGGTGACGTTCTGCAGCGCCTCGTAGAGCTCGTGCAGGACCTCGGGCTCGTCTTCGGTGGGGACGATGGGCTCGCCGCCGGTGGGATGCTCGCCCACGCCCAGCACGTTGAGCACGAGCACGGCATGGTGCGCGACGAGCGCGCGGCCGGCCTCGGTGACGATGTTGGGATGCGGCAGGCCGTCTTCTTCGCAGGCGTTGTGCACGGCGCCCACGACGTCGAGCGCGTACTCCTCGACCGAGTAGTTGACCGAGGACTCAAAGGTGGAGGAGCTGCCGTCGTAGTCGATGCCGAGGCCGCCGCCCACGTCGAAGAAGCCCATCGGCGCGCCCATCTTGACGAGCTCGACGTAGATGCGCGAGGCCTCCTTCAGCGCGTCCTTGAAGGAGCGGATGGCGCTCACCTGCGAGCCGATGTGGAAGTGGAGGAGCCGCAGCGCGCCGAGCATGTTGGCCTCGCGCAGCTTCTCCACACCATCGACGATCTCCTCGATGGTGAGGCCGAACTTCGCGCGGTCCCCCGAAGAGGCCTCCCAGCGGCCGGAGCCGCGGCTGGCCAGCTTGGCGCGGAAGCCGAGCATGGGCTGGATGTCGTAGTCCCGGGCGAGCTTGATCGCGACGTCCAGCTCGGAGGCCTTCTCGATGACGATGATCGGCCGGCGGCCCAGCTTTTGGGCGAGCATCGCCGTCTCGATGTACTCCTCGTCCTTGTAGCCGTTGCAGATGATGACGGCCTCCGGGTCCGAGAGCATCGCCATGACGATGAGCAGCTCGGGCTTGGAGCCGGCTTCGAGGCCCATGTGGTACTTGGCGCCATAGCGAACCACGTCCTCGACGACGTGCCGCTGCTGGTTGACCTTGACCGGGAAGACGCCGCGGTAGCTGCCCTTGAAGTTCCACTCGGCGATGGCCTTGTGGAAGGCCTCGGCGAGCGTGCGCACCCGCGCTTCGATCATGTCGGTGAAGCGGATGAGGATGGGCAGGTGGATGTCCCGGCGCCGCAGGTCGTCCACGAGCTCTTTGAGGTCGACCCGGCGGCCGGTGGCCGCGTTGGGCACGACGACGAGATTGCCGCGCTCGTTGATCGTGAGGAAATCGCGCCCCCAGTTGGGGATGCCATAGAGCTCGGCGCTGTCGGCCGTCGTCCACTTGTGCACGGGCGGGAACCTCCGGGTCGGGAGAGAGGGGCAGGGTAACGCCCCTGGACGGGCCCGCAGGCCCCCGCGTGGGACAGACCGCGAGGCCGCGGGGGCGATGCGGTTCGGCGGGGCATTTTGGGGCGCCGCCCCCCGCGCGGCCCGCGTGACGATCGGGCGACAGCTTGGCGGCGCGCGGCCGCCCCGAGCGGACCGCCGAAAAAGTGGGCTTCGCCCGCTGCGGGCGGCGCTACTCCGCGACGACGTCGAGGAACATCTGCGCGATCGCCGCGTGCCCCTCGGGGTTGGGATGGATGCAGGTGAGGTCGAACCAGGTCGTCGCCTCGGGGCCGCGGTAGCACTCGTTCGACGGATCGTCGGCGTAGAAGCCGTGGCCGCAGAAGTTCTCCAGCAGGAAGAGGCTGTCGGTGCCCGTCTCCACCGCGATCTCCAGGAAGGCCTCGTTGATGTAGATGTACGCGGCGCGCAGCTCCGGGACGACGCCGCCGAAGCCCAGCTGCTCGGCCAGGGGGCAGCTGCTCATGTTGCCGGTGGCGTCTGTGTACTCGTAGACGTTGGACG
>JBEIVK010000133.1:0-8578 GCA_040373935.1 Alphaproteobacteria bacterium | reverse complement strand
GGGGCGCGTGGAGCTGCGCGCCACCGCCGGCGGGGTGGAGCGCCGCGTGTGGGTCCGCCCCACGCCTGGCGCCGCGCTGCCGTCCCCCGGCGCGCCGGCGCTCTCCGCCACGCTCGCGCTGCCGATTCACCGCAGCCCCGTCCGCGCCGTCTCCCTCGACACCGACCCGGTCGCCGTGGTCGCGGTGCCCGGGGCGCGGGCGCGGGTGCTGGTGCGCTTGCTCGACAAGGATGGCCTGCCCGTCG
This sequence comes from Alphaproteobacteria bacterium, assembly GCA_040373935.1. Lineage (GTDB taxonomy): Bacteria > Myxococcota_A > UBA796 > UBA796 > UBA2385 > JBEIVK01. The sequence continues at coordinate 8,333 of JBEIVK010000133.1, read as the reverse complement.
ATGATCCAACGCTGCGCCTCAGCGCAGAGCACGGCACCCTCGAGCCCGCACGCCGCCGGCCCGACGGCACCTGGGAGTCCGTGTGGGCCCCGGCTCCCGACGCCCGCCCGGGGCCCGTCCGAATCACCGCCCGCAGCGAAGACGGCCGCTTCGCGGACACCAGCACGACCCTGGAGCTGCGCGCGCCGGTCGCCCGCCGCAGCGTCGCGGTGGGCGGCGGTTGGGCCCTCGGCGTGGGCGGGGTGTCGTCGCCGCTGGGAGATGTGGCCGCCGAGTGGCGCCTTCGTCGGGTCCCGCCGCTGTGGCTGCACGTCGGGGCCGCGGCGTGGCAAGCCGCCGCCGCAGGCGAAGATCCGCTCACCGGGGCGCCGCTGTCCGTGCGTGCGGTGCTGCTCCCGGTGCGCGTCGGGGCGGCGGTGCGGCGCCCCCTGGTCGAGGCGCCCCGGGTGGCCCTCGGCGCCGCCGCCGGGGTCGCGCTGGTGCCGGCGGCGCTGGCGGTGCGCGCGGGCGGAGAGACGGTCCGCGGTGGGCCCAGCCTTGGCCTGCCGGGGGCGTTCTTGGCCGGCAATGTCTCCTGGCGCGTCTCCGGCGCCGAGGTGCTCGCGCAGGCGGGGGTGCACGCGGCGCGTCTGGAGGCGGGCGGCCTCGGCTGGGACGGCCCCGCGGGCGGCGCCTTTTTGACGGTCGGCGCCCGATTCTCAGATTGAGCGCCCGCGCCCCGCCCCGCGCGGGCTACACTCCGGCCATGGACTGGCGCGTGGCCGCAGCGACGGTGGCGCTCGGGCTCGCGGGCTGCGGGCCCGGGGCGGTCGCGCCGGCCTTGCGCGGGGTGGAGCCCGGCTGGGGCTGGACCGGCGAGCCTGTCGAGATTGTCGTCCGCGGCGAGGCCTTTTACCCGGGGGTCGAGGCCGGCGGCACCGACGGGCTGCGCGTGGACGACGGCCACCGTCTGTGGCTGGAGGCCCCGGGCGCGCCCCGCGTCCCGCTCGATGCGGTGCGCGCGAGCGACTTCGAGACCCTGCGCGCCACCGTCCCGGCTGGTGTGCCGGTTGGCCTCTGGGACATCGTGCTCCAGCGGCCCGACGGCGCCCGTGCCCGGCTCACCGACGGTTGGCGCTCCACCGAGACCCGCGCGGACGCCTTGCAGGTGCGCGCCGACCGCCTGCGCTGGTCCGTGGGCAGCGTCGCTCGGCTTCAGCTCACCTTGGTGGACCCGGCCGGCGATCCCGTGCCCGAGGCGTTGCCCATCGAAGTGCGCGTGGAGGGCGCCCCAGACGCGGGGCTCGTCTGGCTGCCCTCGTTGGACGGCCAAGAGCCGCTGGGCGGCGCGGTCGGCATCCGGGGGGCGCTCGGCGCCGACGGGACGGCGGTGGTCGCGCTGCGCAGCGACAGCCCGGCCTCTCTTTGGGTGAGCGCCGGCCCCGAAGACCGCACGAGCGTCGTCGACGCGGGCTCGGACTTTGTTGTGTTCGACGCCGGCGTGGTCGAGGCGGTGAAGGTCGGGCTGCTCGGCCCTGCCGACATCGTCGCCGGCGACCCGCTGCCGGTGAGCCTCTCCCTCCGCGACGCCGCGGGCAATCCCACCAGCGGGCTCGTCGCCAGCCTGCTCGTGCGCGAGCGCTGCGGCGGGGAAGGCGCCTTCTCTGCCGTCGTGGACTTCGTGGACGAGGGCAGCCTCGTCGCCACGCTCACCCGCGCGAGCGGCACCGCCGCGTGCCCAGAGAACGGCCTCGACGTCGTCGGCATCGGCGGCGGCGCCGCGCTCGTTGGGTCCTCGGACCCCGTGGTCGTTCGGCCGGCGGCGGCCGCGCGGCTCGCCGTGGACGTGTGGCCCGGCGCGGTCACCGCCGGCGGCGCGCCGTTCTCCGTGTGGGTCGAAGCGGTCGATGCCTTCGGCAATCGCACCGACGCGCTCGCCAGCGCGCTGCTCCTCGATGCCGCGAGCGGCGCCCTCGGCGCGGACGAGTGGTCCTGTCGCCCGCCCGATGGCGGCCAGTCCGTCTGCACCGCCGGCCCGCGCCGCGCGGCCGATCCCTTCGTGCTGCGCGCCCGCGCCGGCGCGTTGGTCGGCGAGTCCACCACGCTCACCGTCGCCGCCGGCCCGCCGAGCCAGCTCTCGCTCGAGGTCCCCGCCGCCACGGTCGCCGCGGGCACCGTGTTCTCTCTCGGGCTCGGCGCGCAGGACGCCTGGGGCAACGCCGCCACCTTGGACCCCCTCGGCACCGACGCCGCCACCTTCACCGACGGCGCCGGCCCGCTGGCCTGCGCCTGGACCGGCACCCGCACGGCCGACCGCGTGGAGTCCTACGCCTGCATCGCCACCTTCGCCGAGCCCGAGAAGCGCGTGCAGGCCACCGTGGCGGCCCGGGCGCTCAGCGCGCTCTCGGGCCCCTTCGCCGTCGTGAACGGCCCGCTCGCCAGCGTCACGGTCGCGCTGGACACCGCCGCCATCGACGCCGGCGGCACCCTCGGCGTCGCCCTCGCGGGGGCGGACGCCTGGGGCAACCCGGCGCTCACCGGGGCCCACCCCACGCTCACCGTGCAGGATGGCCTGGGCGAGCTCATCGGGCTCACGGCCAGCCTCGACGCCGCCGGCGCCGCCACGCTGTCCCCCACGCTCACCCTCGCCCGCGCCGCCGACACCCTCACCGTGCGTGCCGCCGGCGTCCCCATCGGGGTCTCTCCGCCCTTCGCCGTGCGCCCGGGGGCCGCGGTCGGCCTCGCGCTCAGCCTGCCCGCCCGCTTCGCGTGGGTGGGCGCCCCGCTCGCCGTCTCCGTGTCCGCGGTCGACGTCTACGGCAACCCAGACCCATCCTTTGTCGGTCCCGTCCGCTTGGCGTCGGCGGCCGCCGCCGGCCCGGAGGTGCAGGTCACCGGCTTTGCCGGCGGCGCCGCCGCGACGGCCTTCCGATACACCGCGGTGGCCTTGGGGGACCGCCTGGAGGCCGCCGGCGGCGGTCTCTCCGGGCAGTCCTTGCTCGTCGACGCCGGCATGGACTGCGGCGCCGACGGCCCGTCCGCCGATGTCCTGCTCGACGGGTCTGGCGAGGCCACGTTCTGCCTCGTGGGCGGCAGCACGGCGCCCGTCACCGTTCAGACCGGCGGCACCCTCCCGGGCGTGTCGCCCATCGCCGCCGTCCACCTGCAGCCGGAAGACGGCGCCTGGGAGCGCGGCGCACCCGGAGACACGGCCTGGACATGGTCCACCCCCGGCGCGCGCCGTGTTGGCGCCTGGGCCATCGATGCCGGGGGATGCGCGGCGGCGGCCAGCGCCCTCGCCTGGGTGGGCGAAAACGACGGCACGCCCGTCGGTCCGGTGGACGTCCAGCTCGCCAGCGCCACCCTCGTCGCCGGCAGCGCGGGGCTCGGCACCACCAGCGTCACCGTGCGCGCCACCGACTGCGCGGGAGATCCGGCGAGCGGGAGCACCCTCTTCCTTCGGGCGGACCTGGGCGCGCTCAGCGGGCTCACGGCCACCGGGGCGGGCCTCGCGCTGGGCCTGGACGGCCGCGGCCGCGGCAGCGCCACGCTCTCGGTCAGCGGCACCGCCCACGACGGCCCGGCCACGGTCCACGCTGGCGTGCCCGGGGGCGCCGCGTGGGGCGCCGCCACCGCCGCCGTCACCGGTGAGTTTGCGCTTCCCACCGTGGTCGAGGTGAGCCCCGAGGGCACGGTCGCCGGTGCCATCCCGGCGTGGTCTGTCACCTTCGACGAGCCGATGCTCGCCTCCAGCCTGCACGCGGGGGCGGTCGGCATCGCCGATGCCCTCGGCAACACGGTGTCGGGGCTCTCCCTGACCCTCGACGCCACCGCCACCACGCTCACGTTGGCCCCGCCCACCCCGCTCGCCGCCGGCACCGCGTGGGTGCTCACCCTCGGCGCGAACGTGCGAGACCAAGCCGGCAACCGCCTCGACGGCACCTGGGCTGGGGCGGCGTCGCCGGCCGTGCTGCGCGCCGGCGCTTGGCCGGACCTCGCGCCCGACGCCCTCGACTGCGCGGCCTCCACCCCCGAGCTGCGCCCGGACGGCGATCCAGGCCTCGCCGTCGAGGCCGACTCCGCCACCCTCGCCGTGCGGGCGGGCGCCGCCCCGGCCGCCTGGCTCTCCACGCTCTGGGACAGCACCGGCGTCCGCTGCGCCCACACCCGCGTCGCCGCCACGGGCGCCACCGCCACCCTCGCGTGGGACGGGCGCTGCGCCGATGGACGGGTCGCCGACGCCGGGGATCTTCTCTGGGAGGTGCATCCGCTCGACGTCGCCGGCAACCGCGGCGCCCCCTGCGCCGCGCTGCTCACCGTGTCCCACCCGGTCGGTCCGCCACCGGAGGCCCCGTGAGCCGCGGCACCCCCTTGGCCGGCGATGGCGCCGACGGTCTGCACTGGCTGGAGACCGGCCGCCTCGCCGAGCTGGGCCTGCTGTCCGCAGAGCTGGTCCACGAGCTGCGCCAGCCGCTCGCCGGCGCCCGCGCGCTCACCCAGCTCCTGCATCCGCGCCTGAGCCCCGACGCCCGCGCCGAGCTGGGCCGGGTGCTGGAGCACCTGACCCGCATGGAGCGGATGCTCGAGCGCTGGTCCGTCGCCGGCCGCCGGGCAGACCCGCTGCCCCGTCCCATGGCCCTCGCCCCGGCCGTCGCCGCCGCCGTCGAGCTGCTCGGTCCCCGCGCCCGCGGGCTCGGCCGCGCCGTGCGCTGGGACGACGCAGAGGCCGGCGCGGTCCACGCAGACCCGCTCGCCGTCCAGCAGATCGCCACCAATCTCCTCGCGAACGCCCTGGACGCCGCCCGGGCCGAGGTCTGCGTCATCGTGCGCGGCGCGACCGTCACCGTCTCCGACGACGGCGCGGGCATCCCCGAGGCCCTGCGCCCGCACATCTTCGAGGTCTTCACCACCACCAAGCCGCCCGGCCACGGCACCGGCCTCGGCCTTCCCATCACCCAGCGGCTCGCCGACGCCTGCGGCGCCACCCTCCACCTCGTCACGTCCGCCGCCGGCACCTCCTTCGAGGTCCGCTTCCCGCCCATCCCCGACGTTCCGCCGGCCGCCACCGGCGAGACCGGCTAAGCGGCGGCCCGCGAGGTTCCCCCCGTGTCCACCGACGCCCGCACCGCAGAAGAAGCCGCCGCCCTCACCGACGAAGCCGCCCGGCTCGCCGCGCTGGAGACGCGCTTCGCCGCCGCCCTGTCCGCCCGCCGCGCCGGTGACGCCCCGGGCGCCGCCGACCTCCTGCGCTCCATCCGCGCCGCCGAGCCCCGCCTCGCCGAGCCGCGCATCGAGCTGGCCCACATCCTGCTGGAGGCCGGCCAGGCCGCCGAGGCCGAAGAGGAGGTCCGCGAGGCGCTGCGCCACCTCGATTCGGACGGCCAGTGGACCGACGACGTGCCCGAGCCCGTGCTCCAGTCCATCGCCTGGTCCATCCTCGCGGAGGCCCTGCGCGTGCAAGCGGACGACGACGCGGTGGTCTTCGGGGACCCGGCCGAGTGGTCCCGCCTGATGGACGAGTCCGCCGCTGCCTGGGCCAAGGCCGCCACCCTGGACCCGTCCAACGCGCTGGCCGCCGACATGGCCTTCGGCATGGACCGCGGCCGGAGCATCGGCGCCCGCCCGCTGCCCGACGCCGAGGCGGTGCGCGCCCTGCCCGAAGGCGCCGACGAAGACGCCGAGCTGGACGCCGTGGATGCCGCCGACGCCGAGCACGACGACAACGGCGGCGGCGACGACGACTCCGACGGCGGCGACGCCCCTCGGTAGCCCTCAGCGCGGCGCCTTCAGGATGCCCGGGAACTGCACGTTCGCCCGCTGATCCACGCCTTGGTAGGCCGGGCGCCCCTGGCCCAGCTCCACCGTCCAGCTCATCGTCGGCAAGTACACCCGGCCGTCTCGCGCCACGAGCTGCTCGGGCGGGTTGGGGAAGGGGCCCGCCACCCGAAAGGCCCGCACCACCGCGTCGTCCAGCGGGTCTGACCCCGAGGACTCCGTCACCTCCAGGCTCTCCAAGGCCCCGCTGCCATCCAGCACCACCACCACCACCGTCCGGTACCGCGGCCGCGCCAGCCGCACGCTCGCCGGCAGGTTGTCCAGGTTCTGCTGCCAGTAGTAGTTCACCAAGCGCCGGATGTGGTTCAGGTACGTCGCCCCGACCATCTCGCGGGTGTTGAGGTTCGTCTCCTTGCCGCGCTTCTCGTCGAGCAAGTCGTTCTGCGGCGCGCCGGCGAGGCTGCTCGTCGACGACGACGCCATCGTCGGCTTCTGCAGCCCGTCGCGGTTCGTCAGCGTAAAGGGGGAGGGGATCGCCGCCATCCGCCCGTTCTCGTCCGGGTCGAAGCGGTCGTTGCCCACCTGCGCGCCTGTCGACGGCTCATCGGCGTTGACGTCGATGGCCTCCTCCATTTGCAGCTTCGCCTCCTCCGAGTACGACGGCGCCAGCACCTCCGGGTTCACCTGGAAGCGCTCCGACCGCGTCTCCTCTTCCACCGTATTGTCGTGCTCCGCGAGATACTCGGCGTCCTCGGGGCGCTTCTCTTCGACCGGCGGCGGCGTCTCCACGATCTGCCCGTCCAGCTCCGGCTCCTCGTCTTCTTCGGCCGCCGGCTCCTCGGGCGGCTCCGGCGCCGGCGGCTGCTCCAACACCAGGCTCACCGGCACCCGCCGCTCCGGCGGCGCCGGCTTCAGCGCGGCCCACACCGGCACCAGCGCCACCAGCGCCACCCCGTGCAGGAGCAAGCTCCACAACAAGAAGCCCACGAGCGCGGGCATCGGGCGGGTGCTGGGCCGGCGACGGGGCAATGGACAGGCTCCGCTCTCAATGTAGACCCGCGGCCGCCCCGCGGCCATCGCCCGGACGCCCGCGGCCGCCTCCGATCCTCAGCGCGCGGCCGGCCGCAGCCCCAGCGCCCGCAGCACCGCGTCCTCCAGGAAGGCCGCCGTCTCTTTGCACCGGCAGCGCGGATCCTCGGACAAGGACCGCCCCACCAGCGTTGGCACCGCCGACAGGCCCTCGGCGTAGGCCCGGCACGGCGGGCACCGCGCCAGGTGCTCCGCCACCCAGGACTGATCTTCTGCCGACAAGTCCTCGAAGGGACTCTCGTGGAAGCGCGCGACGATGTGCGGGCAGGCGTGGGCGGGCACGGGGGCGTCCTCGGGCGGCGATGCCGCGGCGCAGCGCGGGTTGCGGGTTCTCAGCCTCGTTCGAGCTCGGCGTCGTCTTGACCGGTGACGTAGGCCGCCACCTGCGCGCGCACCGCCAGCCGGGCCCGGTGGATGCGCGTCTTCACGTTGGAGACCGACAAGCCGGTCAGCTCCGCGATCTCCTTCATCGACAGCTCCTGCTGGTCCGCCAGCACCAGCAGGGTCCGGTGCGACTCCGGCAGCGTGTCCACCGCCGCCCGCACCCGCGCCGCCAGCTCCTCGTCCAGCGCCCGGTCGATCGCCAACGGCCGCAAGTCCGGCACCTCGCGCGCGTGATGCCCGGCGTCGTCGAAGGCCTCGGCCGGCAACTCCAAGGGCGCCTCCGGCTTGCGGCGCCGCGTCCGCAGCTTCATCAGCGCGAAGTTGGTGGCGATGCGCGCCATCCAACCCATCAGCGGCGCCTCTCCGCGGAAGCCCCCGATGCGCCGGTGCACCGCCAGGAAGGTGTCCTGCACCACCTCCGCCGCGTCCTGCTCGTTGCGCAACAGCGACAGGCCGACCGCGTAGAGCCGCGGCGTCGCCTCATGCACCAACGACACGAAGGCCCCGCCGTCGCCCGCCCGGAGCGCGTCGAGGAAGTCTGGCGCGTCCAGCAGCGGGCGGTCCTGCACCGCGGCCGCGTATCCCGCCGCCCCGCCACAAGCCCGCGCCGCGCCACGCCCGCGCGCGGTTAGCCTCCCGAGCAGGAGCCGCCCATGACCGACCGTGGCCGCTTCGGCCTGCGCGCCGCCCTCAAGGGCGCCGTCCGCGACGCCCTCTCCCGCGCCCGCAGCCCCGCCGCCGCGCCGGCCCCCGCCGCCGCGCCCGTGCTCACCCTCGACGGCGGCCCCAGCGCCGCCCTCCCGTACGACACCCCCCTCCTCACCGCCGCCGCCCAGCTCGGCGCCGACCTCGACCACTTCTGCGGCGCCCTCGCCTCCTGCGGCACCTGCCGCGTCGAAGTCCTCGCCGGCGCCAACGCCCTCAGCCCCGCCGACGCCCGCGAGCGCATGGTCCTCGGCGACGCCAAGGTCAAGGCGGGGGACCGCCTCGCCTGCCAGGCCCGCCTCCGCGGCCCCGTCACCATCCGCATCCCCGCCTACTTCTGACGGCCGGGGCGGCGTCGGGCGCCTGCCGGCCGGCGTCCCGCCGGCCGGCACCGCGTGCGG
>JBEIVK010000198.1:0-6696 GCA_040373935.1 Alphaproteobacteria bacterium | reverse complement strand
GTCGTCCCACGAGGCGCGGGTGTGGCGCCGGGCCACCTCGGCGGCCGGGCAATCGCCCTCGGGCGCGAAGACATGGACGTGCACGCCGAGACGGGCCGCGGCGAGGGCGACCATCCGGCCGAGCTGCCCACCGCCGAGCACCCCCAACGTGCAGCCAGGCTCCAGCGGGGGCGGGGTCATGGGGGAGGGTCGCGCGGGTCGTCGGGCACTGCGGCCGTCTGCGCGGCGCGGAGCGCATCGAGGCGCGCAGCGAGGGGAGCGTCCGACAAGGCCAGGATGGAGGCGGCGAGAAGCCCGGCGTTGCGGGCGCCGGCCGGGCCGATGGCCAGGGTGCCGACCGGCACGCCGCCCGGCATTTGCACGATGGAGAGCAGGCTGTCCACGCCGCGCAGGATGGCGCTCTCGACGGGGACGCCGAGCACGGGCAGCGGGGTGAGCGCGGCGATCATGCCGGGCAGATGGGCGGCCCCGCCCGCGCCGGCGATGATGACCTGGAGGCCACGGCCGCGGGCGCCGGTGGCGTAGGCGACGAGGCGCTCGGGCGTGCGATGCGCAGAGACGACGCGGCACTCGTGCGCGACGCCAAGGGCGTCCAGCGCAGCGGCGGCATGCTGAAGGGTGGGCCAGTCGGACCGGCTGCCCATGACAATGCCGACGCGCAGGGACATGGGAGGCGGCTATCCGCCGAGGCGAAGGCTGCCCAGGGGCGGCACCCAGCCGTCCCCGCCGACGTCCACGTACACCGGCGCGGCGATCGCCACCGCCGACTTGCCTGGGTACACCGGGGAGAGATCTCCCGCGCCGCGCACCTGCACGACGTAGTGCGCGTCGGCCGCGGGGGCGAGCGAGAAGGACGCCTCGCCGCGCAAGCCGCTGCCGGCGGCGAGGGGCGCGGAGGCGACGGGCACGCCGTTCTCCAGAAGCTCCACCGTGCCGAGCCCGACAAAGGAGGCCGCGTAGACCGCCACGGTGAGCGTGGTGCCCGCCGGGAAGGTGCGCCCCGGCGCCCACTCCCCGCCGACGCGCGCGTCCACGTAGACGCCCAGCGCGGCGACCGTCTCGCCGCCCTGACCGGCCGCCCGCACCCCCTCCGGCGTGGGGCCGGCGTCTCCGAGGTGCATCCAGGTGAGGTTGGCCCCGCTGCCGTTCTCGAAGCCGTGGGCGTCGCTCACGCCCACGGGGGCGGTGCGCAGGCCGTGCCCGACGAGCGCGAGCCAGTCGGCGGTGTAGGCCTCCCAGTCGCCATCGTTGAGCACCTCGACGGCGTCGAAGTCGTCGCTCCAATGGGTCGGCCGCCCGATGGTGGCGGACGCGCGATCAAAGCGCGCGAAGCCGAAAAGTCCGTTTGGCGTCGGGTGATTGGCTTGCAGGACGATGCCCTCGCCAAGAACCGCGCGCATGTCGGCGAAGCGGGCGGGGGTGTCGGCGTCGAGCTCCCACCAGCGCGGGGCGCCGCCGTTCGGGGCGTCGGCCACGCCGGCGGGCCACGCGTTGATGTGCCCCCGCAACACCGGGCTCACCTCGATGGCCTCGATGGTGGCGAGGTGGGCGTCCAGGCCGGTCGCGGCGAGCAGCGGCGCGTAGCTGACGATGTGGTCGTGGTCGGTGCCGAAGTGCAGGTCGAGCCCGTGGGCGGCTTGGGAGAGCAAGCGCGCGGCCATCGGGATGCGGCCGTCCGGTGACGGGCCGGCGTGGCTGTGCGGATCTCCCGCGAAGACACCGCCCGGCAAGGTGAAGGCGACCGGCAGCGCGACCTCGACCGCCGCGTCTTCGCCGGCCGCCACCGTGAGCTCCACCGTGGCGGGCTCATGGCGCAGGCCGCGGTGGACGAGGATCCGATAGGACCCGGGATCCAGAGGCAGGCTGCCCTCGCCGTCTGCGAGGTAGAGCCAGCCCGCCCGGCCGTCCAGGCGCGGCCGCACGATGCCGGGGTTGCTGGAGAATGGGTCGGCGTCGAGGCGGTCCGCGCGGACGACGGCGGGACCGCCATCGGCCACCCGGACGGTGACGCGGGCCGGCGTGCCGAGCGTGAAGTCGTTGCCGGGGCCGGCCACGACGGGGGTGACCGGTGTCCAGCCCCGCGCCTCTGCCGCGCGCGCCGGGCTTGCGGCCCCCGCGGCGGTGCAGCGGGCGTTGACCGAGGCCTCGGCGTGCGGCCCCCAGGCGAACAGCGCGTCGGGCAGGTCCAGGGCCACGGCGTCTGCCCGGCCGCTGGCGACCGCCTGCAGGCCCGGGAGGCCCGCCGCCTCGACCGGAGCCTCCCACACGCCGTCGGACCCGGCGACCGCGAGGGTGACGGGCGCGCCCGCGGCGTCGAGCAGCGTGACCCGCGCCCCCGCGACCGGACCATCGTCCGCCACGACCCGGCCGCCCACCACCTCGGTGGCGACCCCGCGCGCGTGCGCCCACGCGCCGGTGAGCGTGGCGAGGTCGGGGCCGACGCCGTACCAGCGACGGAAGGCGACGGACTCGCCGCGCCGCACGGCCTGCAGGGGCGTGAGCGTGGAGAGGATGGGGCCGACGCCGTCGAGGATGTCCTGCACGGCCGTCACCGGGTAGGACGCCGCCTCCGGCCCGAACAACCCGAAGGCCACCTCGTTGTGCTGGCCGACAAAGCCGACCCAGCCTGCGCCACGCTCGCCGGGGCCGCCGTCGAGCCCGCGCCCGGGGGACCACGCCTCGGCGCCCTCCAAGCCGTAGAGCACGAGATCGCCCAACTGAAGCTGTGCGTCGGCGCTCTCCCAGGTGAAGGTGGTCTCCACGGCCAGCAGGGGGCTGCCCGGCGCGAGGGTGTAGGTGGTCTCGATGGCGACATCGGCCGGCGCGATGAAGTCAGGGTTCTCGAAGGCGCCGGTCAGCAAGGTGAAGGGCGTGCCGACGCCCCGCACGCGCACGACGGCCGCGCGCCCCGGCCCGCCCGGGTCCACCACCTCCACGGAGGACGGGTCGGTGATGCGACCCAGGCCGACCATGGAGCCCGTCTCGTCGATGAGATCGGCCCCGGGCGCCCCGGTGGGCCGCACGATGTCGGCGTCGATGACGGCGCCGCCCGTCGCGGCGTAGTAGTCGCCCGGGCGGATCCCCTGCACGATGAAGACTGCGCGGTCGTTGTAGAGCTTGATGTCGCCCGGGCGGCCCTCGGCGGCGGGGCCGCCCGGCAGCGCGGCCGGATCGGTGACCACGCCGGCGCGCGCCTCTTCGGGGCCCAACGGAGCGCTGAGGTCGGCGGGAGGCGGCGGGGACCCGCTGTCGTCGCCGGAGGGGCCCTCGCCGGGCTTCGTGGAGCCGGCGCAAGCGGAGAGCAGCAGGAGGAGGGAGAGGTCGCGGCGCATCGCCAGAAGGTGGCACGGTGACGCCCCAGTGGCAACCCGATGGCGCGGGTTCGACGGGCAACGTCGCCTCGGCGCGTGTACACTGCGGGCATGCGCCCCCTCGCCCTCCTCCCCTTCCTGCTCGCCTGCCGTCCCCCGGCTCCCCAGCCCGCCGATCCGGCGCCCCGCCCCGGTGGCGATGACGGCGGAGGCAGCGGCGGCGGCGGAGACGATGGGGGCGGCGGAGACGACGGCGGCGGCGGAGACGACGGCGGCGGCGGCACCCCGGCCAGCCCGCTGGTCCTCAACGAGCTGTGCAGCGCCAACCGCGGCCTTGTGATGGACGAATGGGGAGATCTCGACGACTGGGTCGAGGTCTTCCACCGCGGGGACGCCCCGGTCGCCCTGGACGGATGGGGGCTTGGGCAGGGGGACGACGCCGCGCCCGCGTGGTCCTTCCCCGCAGGCCTCACGCTCCAGCCCGGCGAGCGCGTCCTGGTGTGGCTCGACGACGAATCCGAAGAGGGGCCGCTGCACGCCCCGTTCAAGCTCTCGGCCAACGGCGAGACGCTCAGCCTGTTCGCCCCCGGGGAGGCCGGCCCCACAGCCGCAGACACGGTCGCCGTGCCCGCCCTCCGCGCCGACACCGTCTACGGGCGCTTCCCGGACGGCGGGGAGTGGGCGTCGTCCGTCTGGGACACCCCCGGGGCGCCCAACCCCGCCTGGCCCGGCGACGAGGAGGACCCGTCAGACCTCCTGTTCCGCTCCGACTCCGTCCTGTCCATCGAGATCAGCCTCTCCGACGCCGGATGGGTCAGCCTCAACAACGACCCGTACACCTGGGTCGAGGCCAGCGTGGGCGTGGGCGGCGCGTGGTACGACGACGTCGGGCTGCGCATCAAGGGCCAGTGGGGCTCCCTCCGCAACCTGAGCCAGAAAGCCGCATTCCGCGTCGACCTGGACCGCTATGTCGCGGGTCAGGAGCACCGCGGGCTCTCCTCCTTCACGCTCAACAACATGGTGCAGGACCGCTCGTATTTCCACGAACGCACGGCGTACCGCCTCATGCGCGCGCTCGGCACACCCGCGCCGCGCACCGCCTACGCCGCCGTGTGGCTCAACGGCGAATACCGCGGCCTGTACCTGTTCGTGGAGTCCCCAGATGCCCGCTTCCTCGGCCGCTGGTTCGACGACCCGGACGGCAACCTCTACGAAGGCGAATACGGGCAAGACCTCACCTGGGGTCATATCTCCTCGCTGGACCAAGACGAACAGGGGGCCGACGGCGTCATCGACCGGAGCGACCTCGCGGCCCTCGCCGAAGTGCTGGCGAGCGGCCCCGACCCGGCGCGGGAAGATGACTTCCGGGCCCGCGTGGACGTCGAGCGCACGGCCGGCACCTTCGCCGCCGAGGTGCTCACGGGTCATTGGGACGGGTATTTCTACTATCCGAACAACTGGCGCGCCTACCACGAGCCGTCCACCGGCCGCTTCACCGTGCTCGCGTGGGGCATGGACCAAACCTTCGGCTGGGCGGGAGATCCCTGGTCTCCGGCCGGCGCGGTCGGGCAGTGGATGGTGTCGGTCCCGGGGCTGCGCGCGGACTACAACGCCGCCCTGCTGCGCAGCGCCGAGGCCCTGGACGCCCTCGACATCCGGGAAGACGGCGCGGCGGTGGAGGCGATGATTCTCCCGTGGGTGGAGGCCGAGCGGTACCGGGAGGGCAGCGTGGAGGAGGTGTCGCCGGGCATCGCGGGCACCGCCGTGTTCGCGGACGACTGGTCGGCATGGGTGCGCAGCGCCGTGGAGGCGGAGGCGGAGGCCGCCGACTGACGGCGGCCTTCAGGGCGCCGGGTATTCGCAGACGTAGGGCAGCGCGGTGTCGCAGCTGATGTCGTTCCAGTAGTACCAGTCGAACAGGAGATGCGCGCAGTCCTCGTTGTCCCAGTTGTCCGGCTGGTTCCAGGCCCAGAACGGCGAGGCCGCGGGGGTGGCGTCGGCCCACACCCAGGACCCCTCCTCCGCGCGGTCGTTCATCCCGATGAACCAATAGTTGGCCCACCAGCCCCAGGCCGTGTCGGACAGCGCGACGTTTTCCTCCCAGGTGTCCACGGTCGCGAGGCTGGCGCCAAAAGACGCGCAGGAAGCCTCGGCCCCCGCCCAGGTGGGGGTGTCGAAGCAGAACAGGTAATCGCTGCCGCCCCAGGCCATCGGCGCACAGGACCCGCACCCCGTCTCGTCCACAAGGCCGTTGCAATCATTGTCCCGGCCGTCGCAAATCTCGACCCCCCCGGGGTAGGCCCGCGCCGAGCGGTCGTCGCAGTCGCCGGCGCACGACGACAGGCCATCCCCGTCGCCGTCGACGGACTCGTCGGTCGAGGGGTCGCAGTCGGTGTCGACGCCGTCACAGGCCTCGGGGAGCTGGGGGGAGACCGTGGCCCGGGCGTCGTCGCAGTCGCCGGTGCAGGGCGCGAAGCCATCGCCGTCCGTGTCCTGCTCGTCGCTCGGGACCGCGCCGTCGCAGTCGTTGTCCACGCCGTCGCACCACTCTCCGTGGGCCGGAGAGCGGGCCGCGTCCGCATCGTCGCAGTCGGACACGTCGCCGCACGCCGGGAAGCCGTCGCCATCGCCGTCCTCTGGCTCGTCGACCGGGCCGTCGCAGTCGTTGTCCTTGCCGTCGCAGACCTCCTCGCCGCTGGGATGGACCGAAGGGTCTGCGTCGTCGCAGTCGCCGCGGCACATGCGCCAGCCGTCGCCGTCCGCGTCGAACCCTTCATCCCGCTCGCCATCGCAGTCGTTGTCCAGGCCGTCGCAGGCCTCGGGGGCGCCGACGTACACCGAGGGATCCCCCTCGTCGCAGTCCAGGCAGGGGCCGCGGCCGTCGCCGTCCGCGTCGAAAGGGTCGTCTGAGAGGCCGTTGCAGTCGTTGTCGAGGCCATCACAGGCCTCCCCCCGGCCCGGGGTGCGCGATGCGTCCGTGTCGTCGCAGTCGTCGCACTGGCCCACGCCGTCGCCGTCGGCGTCTACGGCGGGATCGCAGGGCGCCTCCGAGTCGGGCGGCGCCGCGGTGTCGCCCCCCGAGCCGCCGCCGCCGTCGTCGAGGCCGTCGCCGCCGCCATCGCCTGCGCCATCGCCGGCCGGCGGCGGGGACCGGGGCGGGGCCCCGCATGCAGCGGCGAGAGCCGCGAGGACGAGGAAGGGCGAGAGGGGGCGCATGGCGCAAGTGTATCCGGCGCGGCCGGAGATCCCAGCGGGCGTAGGCGGCTGAGGCCGCAGATCACCATCCGACGCACTGCACCGAGCCAGACAGCCCCGGCGCGCCGGCCGGGCCCACCGGCGCGAGGCTGCCCGACCAGCGCGGGCCGCCCTCTGGCCGCGGCCTGCG
>JBEIVK010000232.1:0-6096 GCA_040373935.1 Alphaproteobacteria bacterium | reverse complement strand
GGCGTCGCGGTCGTCCCCCGCTTCGAGCAGGTGCCCGGCGATGCGCTCGGCGGTGCCCGGGCGGTCGAAGGCGCGGAGGTCGAGCATGGAGGCGCAGGCCCGGTGGTGATCGACCGCGCGGCCGGCGGCGCGAGCGGCGCGGCCCAGCGACTCCCGGAGCATCGGGTGCGCGAAGGACCAGCCCGCGCCGAGCGGATCGACCCGGGCGAGGCGCTGCACGACGAGCCGGTCCAGCACGCGGGCATCGGGGCGGGCGCGGGTGCGGGCGCAGACGGCGTGCCACTCCGCCTTGTCCACGTGGGTGCCGAGCGCGGCGGCGAGCTCGAGGGCGCGGATCTCGGGCCCTTGGAGGCCCTCGCAGAGCCGCGCGACCCGCCGGGCCCAGACGGCGTGCAGGGTTTCGGGGAGGTCCAGCTCCGGGGAGTCGGCGCGCAGACCGCCCGCAGGGCCGGCGTGCAGCGCGTGGGAGGCGACGAGCTCGCCCACGAGCTGAACGGCGAACAACGGGTTGCCGGCGGCGCGCTGGACGAGGGCATCGACCAGCGGGGCCTCGAGGGGAAGCAGCGCGCGCACCAGCACGGCGGCCTCGGCCGGCAAGAGCGGGCCCGGCTCGATCACGCGCACGCCGTCTCGCTCGGCGAGGCCCTCCAGCGCGACGGCCTCGGACGGGCGCTCGACGAGCGCGTGCTCTTCGGCCGTGAGCACGATGAGAAAGGGGAGCGGGCGGCGGGTGTCGAGGGCCGCGGCCGCGAACGCGAGGGCGTCCGCGCCGAACTGCACGTCGTCCAGCCACAGGATGGCGGGGCGCGGCGCGGCGCCGTTGAGCGGCGTGCAGAGATGCTCCAGGATGCGGAGCAGCAGGGTGTGGCGCTCGCGGGGAGACTGCGGGCGCACGACCCGCTGGCCGGAGGCGCGCTCCTCGGTGCTCGCGGGGCGGATGCACTCCACGGCGGCGAGGGCGACATCGGCGTCGGAGAGCCCGTGGGCGCGCAGCAGCGGCACGACCCGCTCCAGCATGGGGGCGCGGTCCAGCGCCTCCACCCGCAGCGCGCGCGCGAGCAGGCCGGCGAGGCCGGCGTCGGGGGCCGGGGTGACGCCGTGGACAGCGCGGAAGGACGGGGCGCCGCAGAGCTCGTGGGCGCGCTCGCAGACCCACTCGGCGAGGCGGCTTTTCCCGCTCCCGGGCGGCCCGCGCAGGATGACGACGCGGGGACGGCGGGCGGCGTCCGCCGCGCAGAGGGCCTGCCAGAGCGTGTCGCGCGCGGCTTGGCGCCCGATGAGCGGCAAGGGCCGCATGCCGTAGAGGCGGAGGCCGGCCGGGGGACCCGCGGGGTGGCGGTCCGGGCCCCAGGACGGCGGGAGGGCGGCGCGAACGATGGGCGCCGGCGAGATGGACGGCGCCGGGAAGGCCTCCGGCGGCAAGAACAGGGCAGGCGCCGCCGGGTCCAGGGCGGGCGTGCTGTCGTCGACGGGGCTGGGGGCCGGGCGGTCTTGGGTGGACGGGTCGTCCGCGCCGCGGAGCGGCAACACCGGGGCAGCCGGCGGGAGCAGGGGGCCGTCGGCGATGCCGGACAGGGCGGCCCGGGCGTCTGCAGCGCTGGCGTAGCGGTCCAGAGGGTCTTTTTCGAGCAGGCGACGCAGCCAGGCCTCCAGCCCCAGCGGCACCGGGATGGTGGCGCTCAGCGGCGGCGGCGGGCGGTGGAGATGGTCCAGCGTGAGCGCCGCGACCTCGCGTTGGCGGCCGAAGGGCGGAACGCCAGTGACCAGCGCCCAGGCGAGGCAGCCGAGGGAGTAGAGGTCCGTCGCGGGGCCCTGGGAGCGGTCGTCCCCGCGAAGCTGCTCGGGGGCCATGTAGGCGGGGGTGCCGGCGAGCACCGGGGTCGCGTCGGACCCCGGCGCGCCGGCGCGGGCGAGGCCGAAGTCGGTGAGGTGCACCCGGGGCGGGCCCTCGGGCGGCTCGACGAGCAGGATGTTGCCGGGCTTGATGTCTCGGTGGATGACGCCGCGGGCATGGGCGTGGGCGAGGATGTCGAGGAGCTGGAAGAGGATCGCCCGGCACGCGGGCCAGGGCAGCGCGCCCACGCGGGCGTGCAAGGGAAGCCCATCGACCCGCTCCATCACGAGGTACGGGGCGCCCAGCGGGAGCTGGTCCGGGACCGCCTCAGCCAGCTCCACCACGCCGAGGTCCAGCACCGACACGACGCCCGGATGCTCCAGCCCGGCGGCCGCGCGGACCTCGTTGTTGAAGGCCGCGAGGGTGGCGGCGTCGGCGGCGGCGTGAAGGACCTTCACCGCGAGAGGCGGCCCGCCGGAGAGCGCCCGCGCCGCCCAGACCCGGCCAGCGGCGCCACGGGCGAGAGGCGCTTCCAGCCGATAAGGCCCCAGGGTGATCGACGGGTCGGCGTCCACGCTCGGATCCTATTGGGTCCAGGCGCCCACCCGCCACACCCAACCGGAGGCCGGCGTGAACCCTCGCTCTCTCGGACCTCTCTGCGGGCTCCTCGCCGGGTGCGGCGCGCCCGCCCCCACGGGGGTCGTCGTGTGGGCGCCCCCGGCCCTGCTCGATGCCTTTTCACCCTTCGTGGCGCACCTTCCCGGTGAAGCCCGCCTGGAGCCCAGCGGGGACCCGGAGGCGGACGCGGCCACGGCCACCGCGGGTCGCAAGGCCCGCGCGCGCGCCGGGGAGTCGCTGCACATCGCCGCGACGGACGCCCTCTCCTGCGACGAGTGCTTCGAGGTGGCGCAGGGAGAGGGCTGGGTGGGCGTGCGCGGCGGCGGCGCGCTGGGCGCGCAGTACGGCGTGGCGGCCGTCCTGGAGGCCAAAGGTTTCCGGTTCCACCACCCCTTCGCGCCGACAGCAGGCACCGACTGGGAAGCCCCTCTGCCGTCGGCGCTCGTGGGCGAGCGGCACGCACCGGAGATCGACACGCGCGGCCTGCACCTCCACACCCTGCACCCCATCGAGGGGCTCGACGCCTTCTGGACGCCCGGCGCGGAGCAAGAAGACCGCGCGGCCACCATCCTCGACTGGGCCGTGAAAAACCGCGCGGACCTCGTCCAGTGGGTCGCGCTGGACGACATCACCCATCGGCCGGGGGCGCTGGAGCCGTGGCGGGCGCACACCGCGGCGGTGGTCGACGAGGCGCACCGGCGCGGGCTGCGCGCGGGGCTGGCGGTGCAGCTCTACGGGTTCAGCAACCTGCAGCAGGCGTGGGACCTCGTGGACGACGAGCGCTTGTCCACCGCCGAGAAGCGGGCCGAGATGGACACGCGGCTCACGGAGATCTCGGGGCTGGGATTTGATCGGTTTAATCTTAGCTTCGGAGAGTTCTTCTCGGCAGACCCGGCGGTGTTCGTGGCGGCAGTGGACGAGGCCTACGCCGCAATGCAGGCCGCCGAGCCGGGGGTGGAGGTGCTGAACACCATCCACGTCGGCGACGCGCCAGACCAGCGCGTGGTGTGGGAGGGAGAGGAGATGATCTACTATTTCCTCGCCTTGTACGCAGATCCTGCGATGATCCCCTTCGTGCACACGGTGATGTACTACAACCTCGTGGACGACGCCGGCGGCGCCTACCACCACGCGGACTTCTCCGCGCACCGCGCCGTGCTCGAAGCGCGCATCGCGGCCGGGCAGCCGGTCGGCTACTTCCCGGAGACCTCCTACTGGGTGGCCTTCGACAACAGCGTGCCGCAGTACCTGCCGCTGTACATGCTGTCGCGAGACCTCGACCTCGCCCACCTCGCCCCGTTCGGCCGCCTGCCCGAGCACACGCTGTTCAGCACCGGATGGGAGTGGGGCTACTGGCAAAACGACGTCGCGTCGCTGCGCCTGTCGTTCGACCGGGGCGGCGGCTACGCCGAGGCCGTGGACTGGATGTACGCGCCCTGGGGGGCTGCGGGCGCGGAGGTCGCCGGGGCGGTGGTCGCGCTCGCGGAGGCGCAGCGGAGGGCGCACCTCACGGACCGCCTGACGCCGTGGTTGTCGGGCCGGGACGCCGTGATGGACGCGGGGTTCGCGCTCGGGATCGTCGCCGCCCCGGAGCGAGCGACGGCGGCCGCGCTGGCGGCGGCCTCCGCCGAGGAGCGCGCCGCGTTTCGGGCCGGGCCGCTGGCCGATCTCCGAAGGCACGCCGTGGAGGTCGCTGGCCTCCAGGCGCGGGTGGTGGAGGCGGCCAGCGGCGGCGCGGGGGGCCTGTACCTCGCCGAGATGGCGGACAGCTTCACCGTGACGGCGGCCCGGGTGGCCTACGCGGCGGCGCTGTGGGAGGCCCTCGTGGTCGGCGTGGACGGGGGAGACCCTGGCCCCGCATTGCAGTTGGCCGACGACGCCTTTGCTGAAGCCGAGGGCGCGGTCGCCCGCCGGCGGACCGCGCTGTTCTACCCCGACGGGGCGCTCCTGGTGTCCCCGGAGTGGCCCAACCCCACGATCTACCCTTACGGGTATCTCCACATGAGCGACACCCTCTGCTTCTGGCACAAGGAGCGCGTCGAGGTCGAGCGCGCGCTGGGCCGGAGCACCGCCGTCCCGCCGACGTGCTTCTGATGGGGCGCCGAGAGCCGGGCGGGCCCTTCGACGCGGCGGTCGTGGGCAGCGGGCCCAACGGCCTGGTCGCCGCGGTGCGCCTCGCGCGGGCCGGGCGCAAGGTGGTGGTCTACGAGGCGCACGAACACCCCGGGGGCGCCGCCCAGACAGCCGCGCTCACGCTCCCTGGCTTTCGCCACGACCCCTTCTCCGCCGTGCACCCGCTCGGCGTGGGGAGCCCGGCGTTCCGCGCCCTCGTCCCGGAGATCGACTGGGTCCACCCGGCAGCGCCGTTGGGCCACGCGCGCGACGGCCGCCCGGCGGCGGTCTTGCACCGCTCCTTCGCAGACACGGCCGCCACCCTCGACGGCGACGGCCCCGCCTGGGCGGGCCTCTTCGGCCCTCTCGTCCACGGCTTCGAGGGGCTGGTCGCAGACGGGCTCGGCCCTCCGCGGTGGCCCTCCCACCCGCGCACCCTGCTCGCGATGGGCCTGCGCGCGATGTTCTCGGCGTCCTCCCTCGCCCGGCGGGCCTTTCGCGGAGACGCCGCCCAAGCCCTGTTCGCCGGGTTGGCGGCCCACAGCGTGTTGCCGCTGGCACGCGTGTCGTCGGCCGCGGTCGGTCTGGTGCTCGGCGCGGCCGGCCACGCGGTCGGGTGGCCTTCGCCGCGCGGCGGGGCCGGCGCCATCACCGACGCGCTGGTGCAGGCGCTGCTGGCGGCCGGCGGGGCCTTGCGGCTCGGCGTGCGCATCGCGGACTGGGCGGAGGTCGAAACCGGCGGCCCCGTGCTGTTCGACCTCGTGCCGCGGGCGGTCGTCGCGGCGACGGGCGACGCGCTGCCGGCGAGCGAGCGGGCGCGCCTGCTGGGCTTCCGGCATGGCCCCGGCGCCTGCAAGGTCGACTGGGCGTTGGACGGCCCCATTCCCTGGCGAGACCCGACGCTGGCGGGCTGCGGGACGGTCCACCTCGGCGGCGGCCTCGCCGAAATCGAAGAGAGCGAGGCCGCCGTGTGGGAGGGGCGCGTCAGCCCGCGGCCGACCTTGCTCGTCGGGCAACAGAGCGTGGCCGACCCCACGCGCGCGCCACCCGGGCAGCACACGGCCTGGGGCTACCTCCACACGCCGCCCGGAGATCCGCGGGACCACAGCGCGGCGATCGAGGCCGAGATCGAACGGCAGGCACCGGGATTCCGAGACCGCATCCGCGCGCGCTTCGTGCGGACGGCCCCCGCCTTCGCCGCCTGGAATCCGAGCTGGGTCGACGGCGACATCGTCGGCGGGGCGGCCGACTGGGACCAGCTCCTCTCGTGGCCGGTGCTCCGGTTGCGGCCCTACCGCACCGCGCACCCGCGCATTTGGTTGTGCGGTGCGAGCACGCCGCCCGGGGCCGGGGTGCATGGGCTCTGCGGCTGGCACGCCGCTGGGGCCGTGCTCACGGCCGGCGGATGAGCGGCCCGCGCCGGGGCGGCGTCACGCGTCGCGGGACAAGCGCGGGCCGTTGAGCATCAACGCGGGGGTCACGCGGCGCGGCGCCGCCGTGAGGCCGGGCACCCCGCGCAAGGGGGCGGCGGC
>JBEIVK010000999.1:0-1535 GCA_040373935.1 Alphaproteobacteria bacterium | reverse complement strand
GTGGACTTCGCCGTGCTGGAGACGGCCCGCGGCGGCCTCATGCGCCGCGGGCTCGTGGTCGACGGCGCGGACGCCGCGCTGGTGACGAACATCAGCGACGACCACCTGGGCGAGTGGGGCCTCGACACGCTCGCCGACATGGCCTGGGCCAAGCTCACGGTCGCGCACGGGCTGCGCCCCGGGGGTGTGCTCGTGGTCTCCGGGGCGGACGCCGCGCTGGCCGCCGCGCTGCCCGCGGTGCAGGCCGCCCGGCCGGACTTGCGCGTGTGGCGCTTCGTGGACGGCCCGCGCGGCGCGCCCGGCGCGGTGGAGGCGTGGGTCGCGCCGGGGCCGGGCGGCGCGCCCTGGCTGTGGACGGGCCTGCCCGGCGAAGGCGACGTCGCGCTGCTCGCGGTGGGCGATGTGCCTGCCACGCTCGGCGGGCTGGTGCGGACGATGGTGCAGAACGCGCTCGGCGCAGCGTTGCTCGCCCGGGCGGCCGGGGTGTCCGCGGCGGCGGCGCGGGCGGGGCTGGCCGGCTTCGTCCCGGACCTCGCGCGCTCGCGCGGCCGGCTCAACCGCTTCGGCCTGCCCAATGGCGCGACCGCCGTCCTGGACTTCGCGCACAACCCGGCCGGCATCGCCGGGCTCGGGCCGCTCTGCGCGGCGGCGCGGCCGGGGCGGGTCGTGGTGCTCGCCGGGCAGGCGGGGGACCGCCCGGACGCCCTGCTCGACGCCTACGCCGCCGCTGTGGCGGGCCTCGCGCCTGACCGCGTCATCCTCAAGGAGCTGCCCCATTACCGCCGCGGGCGGGCGCCGGGCGAGGTGCGGGCCCGCTTGCGGGCGGCGCTCGTTGGCAACGGCGTGGCTGGCGCGGGGATCGACGAGGTCGAGGACGAGGCGGGCGCCGTGGCCGCCGCGCTGGCCGGCGCGGGGCCCGGCGACCTGCTGCTGCTGCTCGTGCACGAGGACGTGGACGCCGCGCTGGCTTGCCTCGCCGCGGTGGGGGCGCGGCCGCTGGTCTGACGGCCGGCGGCGGGACAGGAAGGGGGCGTTACGGGGGAAACCTTGGTTTCCCCTGTCCTCTGACGAATGCCCGCCTGCGCCTGCCGGGCTCAGTAGACGGTGACCGTCGTGGACGCGACCGTGCCGGCGAAGTCGTCGAAGGTGGCGGTGAAGAGCCAGGTGTCCGCCGGCAGGGTGCCGACGTCGAGGTCTTCGGTGACGGGGGCGCCGGGGCCGACGGTGCGCGTGGTGATGGCGCCGCCGCAGGCCGGGCCGAAGCCGCCGCCCATGGTGGAGCCCGTCATGGAGACGCTGCTGACGAGGCAGGTGGAGCGGGTGTCGAAGGTGTGGCTGGACGCGCATTGGGTGGAGACGCTGGCGCGGAGCACGAGCGGGTCGCTGCCGGCGCAGGAGGTGCAGGCGCCGCCGCTGTCGCGCAGCTCGATGGAGAAGCGGAGGTCGGCGTCGGTGCAGTCGGTGTCGGCGTCGGTGTCGGCGTCGGTGTCGGCGTCGGTGTCGGCGTCGGTGTCGGCGTCGGTGTCGGCGTCGGT
>JBEIVK010000791.1:0-2053 GCA_040373935.1 Alphaproteobacteria bacterium | reverse complement strand
GCGGGCGGCCTCGGGCGTCTTGGGCATCCGCCCGCCGGCCCGGGCCGGGGCGGAGGGCATCCCGAACATCACGCGGCCGGCGCGCGCCCGGCGCGCCTGGGCCACGCCGGCCGTCAGGTCGGACGGGATCGACCGGCAGACGAGGGCCTGGGCGCCCCGCTCGAGCCCGGCGAGCGTGGCTTCGATGACAGCGACCTCCTCGGGCCCAATCGCCGGGAAGCCCACCATCGCGACGAAGGTGTCGTCGGCGGCGGGACCGAGGATGGCAGCCGTCCGCTCGAAAAGGGACCGGCGCGCGGGCGCGAGCAGGAGCGTCTTGCCTTGGGCGCCGTCGCGGGCGGCTTCTTCGCAGAGGACGAAGCGACCGGACTGGGCGGCCCGCCGGACGGGGCTTCCGCGGTGTGTTTCACGGTCGGGGAGGGTCATGGGCTTTCGGGGGCTGTCCGGGGGGCGGATCAAGCCCGGGGATTGTCTGTGCCGCTGCGTACTCCGTCCATTCGGTGTGCTGCGTAAGGGTTTGTCGGTGGCGTGGGGTTTCGGCGGGGAAGGGGAGAGGAAGGGGGCGTAGCGGGGGAAACCTTGGTTTCCCCTGCCCCATGATGAATGGCCTCCCGGGGTGGTGGCGGGGCGCGCGGTGTCAGGCCGCGAAGCGACGCATGCGGAAGCGGAGGCGCTGGACGGCCTGGGCGCGGAGTTGGCAGGCGCGGGACTCGGTGACGCCCAGGACCTCGCCGATCTCCCTGAGGGTGAGGCCGCGCATCACGCTGAGGGTGAGCACGAGGCGCTCCTTTTCGGGGAGGTGGTTGATGGCGGCGGCGATCTCCTCGCGGACGTGGGCCCCGAAGAGCAGCTCGTCGGCGGGCTCGGTGTCGTCGGCGATGCGGTCGGAGAGGGGGGCGTCCTCGGCGGCGGGGTGCGGGGCGTCGAAGCGGAGGACGGTGCGGGGCGCGGTGTCGGCGCGCAGCGCGTCGACGGATGCGGCGGTAGTGCCGAGCCACTCCGCGAGGTCGTCGCGGCTCGGGCTGTGGCCGAGGCTGCGGGTGAGGCTGCGCTCCGCTTGTTGGAGGCGGAGGGCCTTGCGCCGCACGGAGCGGGGGACCCAGTCATCGCGGCGCAGGGTGTCCATCATGGCGCCCTGGATGCGGATCTCGGCGTAGGCCCGGAAGGGGACGCCGCGGGTCGCGTCGAAGCGGTCGATGGCGTCGATGAGCCCGAGCACGCCCTGGTGGACCAGCTCCTCGAAGTCCACGCCCGCGGGCAGCCGCCGCACGAGGCGCGCCGCCACCGCGCGGACCTGGGGGTAGTGGTCCAGGATGAGCTGCTGGCGGGGGTCAACGGCGTGGCGGGCGAGGGCGGGCATTGGGGTCTGCTCCAGGGATGCGGGAGCAGAGAGCAAGGGCTGTGCCAGCGGTGCCTGCCGGAAAATGAGGGTTTAACCGTTAGGGTGTGTCCTGATAAACGTATGCTACAGGACACATCCGGTTTACTTGCGTATATGGCGGCCGGGACCCCGTACGGGGTCGCCGGGGCCCGGTGACGGGGGCGCCGGGCCGGCGCGCCGGCGCGAGGGCTCAGCGCGCGGCGACCGGCGGGGGCGGGTACGACCGGGGCTCCGGGTTGGTCCCGCCGCGAAGCTCCATTTCCGTGATGACCACCGCCGGGACCGACCACGCGACCGGCAAGCCGCCGAGGGGCCCAAGGTTGTAGCGGCCGGGGCCGGGGGCTGCGTCCAGCTCGTCGATGTACGGGCCTGGGGCCCCCGCGGCGGCGATGTCGCGGAGGACCCGCCGGTCCACGCCGACGAACTGCAAGCCGCGCACGGGCTCTTCTCGACCGTCGGGGTACAGCCGGACGACCTCCGTGGGCCGCGTCAGGCCCGGCAGCGGCCCCTCTCCGCTGAACGCGATGTCGAAGTCCTGGGCGAGGGCCAGCGGCTCCATGTGCTTGACGACGAGCACGTAGGGCAGTCCGGCCTCGCGCCCGAGGCGCAGCGCGGCCTTTCGGAGCGCCCGCCCGCTGCGGGGGCGCGGCGGGTCGACCGCGACGACCGCGG
>JBEIVK010000398.1:0-4170 GCA_040373935.1 Alphaproteobacteria bacterium | reverse complement strand
GGCGCGGCGGCGGGGGCCTCGCGCGCGGCGGAGAGGCGCGGGGGCGGTGCGGCGTCGGGGCTGGGGGCGGCGCCCATGGTGCGGACGACGCCGATGACGATGAGGACGGCGGCGGCGAGGGCGACGGCCTCGACGGGGAGGCGGTTGGCGGCGAAGCGGAGGCGGACGAGGAGGGCGTTGGGGGCGGGCTCGCGGGCGACACGGCCCATGACGCGGGCGTGCAGGCTGGCGGGGGCGCGGGCGCGGCCGCGGGCGCGGAGGAACTGGACGGTGCGCGACAGCTCGGCCAGCTCGGCGGCGAGGGCGGGGTCAGCCGCGACGGCGGCCCGCACCTCGGCGGCCTCGGCCTCGGGCAGGGTGCCGTCGAGGTAGGCGGAGAGGCGGTTGCGGGCGAAGAAGCTGTCCATGCGGGCTCAGTCCGTGAGGTCGGCGTCGGTGAGGTGCTTCCCGAGGAGGCGGGCGAGCTGGGCCCGCGCGCGGTGGAGGCGGCTCTTGACGGTGCCGCGGGGGATGTCGAGGGCGTCGGCGATCTCTTCGTAGTCGAGGTCTTCCACGTCGCGCAGCAGGACGATGGCCCGGTGGGACTCGTCGAGCTGGTCCAGCGCGGCGTGGAGCAGGGCTTCGGCCTCAGACCTGTGCAGGGGGCGATCGGTTCCCGCACGCGGGTCGGCGATCTCGCGGGCGGGGGCGTCGTCCCGCGGCTCGCCTTCGAGGGGCTCGTGCTGGTCGTGCTTTCGACGGGCGAGGTAGAGGCGGCGGTTTTTGCAGTGGTTGACGGCGATGCGCGTCATCCAGGTGGTGAAGCGGGCGTCGCCGCGAAAGCCGGGCAGCGCGCGCCATGCCGAGACGAAGGCGTCCTGGGCGACCTCTTCGGCGAGGGCGGGATCCCGCACCCAGCGGAGGCAGAGGGCGTAGATGCGGTCCTGGTGGCGCAGCACCAGGGTGGAGAAGGCGTCGCGATCGCCGGCGGTGGCGCGGCGGACCAGCTCGTCATCCGAGGGGCCGGGAGCGCCGAAGAGGGCCGCGAGCGCGAAGAAGAGCACGGGGTGGCCTCAGCGATCTTCGTCGGGCGGGGCGTCCATGCGGACGCGGGCGCCGCTGCGCACGGACTCGTGGATGACGGCCAACGGGACGAAGGCGAGGGGGAAGAGGGCCTTCTTGATGCGGGCGCCCTTGAGGGTGGCGCCGTTGAGGTTGGCGTAGTCGAAGTCGGCGTTTTCGAGGTTGGCGGACTCGAAGTTGCACTCGCTCAAGTCGGCGTTCCAGAAGGAGGCGTAGGTGAGGTCCGCCGCCTTGAAGGAGCAGCCGGTGAGCACGGCGTCCGCGAACTTGGTGCGGGAGAGGTTCATCCCGTCGAAGACGAGGTGGGAGAGGTCGAGCCCGCGCATGTCGGCGTCGATGAGAGGCTGGCGCTTGCGGATGGCCTCCTGGACCTGCTTGCGCGTGAGGCTCTCGGGGGCGTCGCCGAAGTCGTCGTCGGGGAGGGGGCGCTTCCGGCTCATGGGGCGTCGGGGCTCGGGGGAGCAAGGAGGGTGGAGAGGGCGGCGTCAGCGACGCGCGGGGACCCGGGGGTGGCCAGGGTGTCGGACCAGTGGATGCCACCCGGGTTGAGGGTGTTGACCTCGATGATTCGCCCGCCGATGACGTCGAGACCGGCGAGGCGTATCCCGTTGCGCCGGAGGTGGGGAGCGAGGGCGGCGCCCAGCGCGTGGTCCCCCGCGTCGACGGTGCAGGGGGTGGGCGTGGCGCCCTGCTTGAGGTTGTGGCGGAAGTCGCCTTGGGCGCGCATGCGGCGGTAGCCGCCGAGGATGGCGCCGTCGACCCACACGAGGCGCTTCTCGCCGTCGCGGGCCTCCTCGAGGTACTCCTGGACGACGACGTGGTTGGGGCCGAGCCCAGCGAGCACGAGGGCCTCGTCGAGGCGCTCGGGGCGGCGGGGCGGGACGAGCGTGACCCCGCGGCCGCCGCTGCCGTGGGCCGGCTTGACGACGAGGGGGCCGGGGGCTTGCTCGGCGAAGGCGTGCGCGGAGGCGCGGCTCGTGGTGACGAGGGTGGCGGGGCGCGGGACGGCAGCCGGCAGGGTGGCGAGCCAGGACTTGCCGCGCGTGCGGCTGACCCCCGCCGGGTCGTTGATGACGGCGACGCCGTGCTCCTGGGCCATGAGGCAGAGCTGCTCGACGCCGGCGGTGAAGGGGTTTACGCGCATGAACAGCGTGTCGCCCGGGGCGAGCTCGACATAGCGGCGCGGGGCGGCGCGGCCGGCGATGGCCCCCGCGAGGGCGGCGACGCCAAAGCCCGGCGCCTCGAAGCACCAGGCGCGGGCGACGAGGCGCCCGGCGCGGGTGATCTCGAAGTCGCCGGGCTCGAGCACGCGCAGCGGCAGGCCGGCGCGCAAGGCGGCGTCGGCCAGGTGCACGCTGGACCAGGTCGGGTCCACCGCGGCGGCGCTGGTGAGCAGGAGGAGGATGCGCACGGGGGAAGCACCAGGGAGCGGACCGCGTGGGGCGGCAGGCGGTTCCCGCTAACGGCGGCGCAGCTCGTCCGACAGGGCGCGGGCCATGGCCTGCAGCTCGGGCGGGGCGCCGGCGTCGGCGAGCACGCGGTCGTAGAGGGGCAGGGCCTCGCCGTCGCGGCCGCGGCGGCGGAGGAGGTCGGCTTGGAGGTAGAGGGCGCGGGCGCGCTCGGCGTCGGGCAGGGGGCGGGCGAGGGCCTCGTGCAGGGCGGCGATGGCGAGCTCTTGGTAGACGGGCTCGATGCGGTGAGCGACCTCGCGCAAGCGGGCGACGGCGGCGGCCTCCGCGGCGTCCATCGGCCCGGCCTTCTCGAAGGCGGCGAGCATTTGGTCCCGCTCGGTGTTGTAGCCGCCGCGGTGGGCGACGCGGGCGAGGTTGTAGAGGACGGTCTTGCGCTGGGCCGGGGTGAGCGGCTTGTCCAGCTCGCGCTTGCCGGCGTCCAGGAGGGCGCGGGTGGCGACCGGGCCCTCCAGGCCGGCGTAGTACCCGACGCCATGGTCCCGCGCCGTCCACGAGGCCTCCAGGTAGAGCTGGGCCAGGAACATCGGCGGCCGGCCCATCGCGCGGTAGGCCGCGGCGGCGAGCGCGTAGCGCTCCCAGACCGGGGGGTCTGCCGCGTTGGAGAGGGCGGCGCGGGCGGCGCCGAGGGCGGCCTCGACCGCGGGGCGCAAGGCCGGATCCAGCGGGCGCACCATGTCGGTGCCGTAGAGCGAGAGCAGGCTGTCCGCGCAGGTGCTGACGGCGAACTCGCGGAACTGGCCCTGCGACGAGTAGGGGCAGAGGTCCGAGTCGTGCCCGCCGTGCGTGTTGGTGGCGACCCGCTCGTAGACCTTCACGCGGCCGCCGAGCGGGCAGGGCACTTCGCGCACGGAGATCTGCGTGGCGGCGGCGAGGCCGATGGCCAGGAGCGCGAGGGGCGTGGGCATCGTCAGGGGGTCCAGGTGAGGGTGGCCAGCAGGGCGTCCGACGCGCCGGCGTAACCGATGGGGCCGCCGGTGTAGGCGGCGGCTTCGGCGAGGGTGCGGGGCGGCGGCGCCGGGGCGTGCAGGAGGAGCGCGGCGAGCGCGAGGTCCAGGTGGTCCGAGGCCGCGAAGCCGACCTCGGGGCGCAGCAGGGCCTCGGCGAAGGCGAGGTCCACCGTGGCGGCGGCGGTGAGGCGCAGCCGCTCGCGGGCGAGCAGCACGCGCGCGAGGGCCGCGGCCTGGGCGCCGGTGGGGGCGACGAGCAGGAGGCCGGCGGGCGCGCTGGACAGGTGCTCGACGCGGGCCTCTGCGGCGAGCAGCAGGCGCGGGCCGGGGGACCAGTCGAGGCCGAGGGCGGCGTCCAGCGCGGGGGAGAGGGCGACGCCGAAGCCCTGGACCTGCAGCGCCCGGGCGGACCAGGCGGCGGCCTCGACGCGCAGGCCGACGGGGCCGAGCGCGGCGCTGGCGTCGGCGGCGGCGACGGCGCTGCGGGGCAGCACCAACGTGAACGGCGCGTCGAGGGCGGCGCTGAGGCCGGGCAGGTCGGCCAGGGACGGCAGGGGGGCGCCGGTGGCGAGGGGGGCCAGCGCGGGGTGGATGCGAAGCGCCGGGCGGCGGGCGCGCACCCAGCCGCCGCGGAGGCGGAGGTCCCAGCCGGCGCCGTCCAGGCCGGCCTCGGCGACGGCCTCGGCGCG
>JBEIVK010000660.1:0-2648 GCA_040373935.1 Alphaproteobacteria bacterium | reverse complement strand
GCACCGGCGCTGCGCGCCGCCGTCCGGCCGCCCTGGCGCGCGGACGCCGCGCCCAGAGCCTGGCGCGTCAGCCGCCGGTGCCGTCGCAGACGCACTTGTCACCGGGGGAGACATCCCCGGACACGAAGCTGCGGTCCGCGCCCACGCCAAAGTCCGCGCAATACGCCGTGCAGTCGTCCTGGGCGATGCCCTCGCCGCTGCCCGCGCACACGCACTCGATGACCCCGCCGCCGTAGTCGGTCTCCGTGCCGCCCGAGAAGCCCGCGCCCGTGCAGAGCCCGGGGCAGCCCTCCCCGCCGCCGGCCGCGGCCGCGCTGTCGTCTCCTGCCTTGTCCCCGCACCCCAGCCCCAGCCCGAGGGCCGCGATCGCCATCCAGCGCCGTGCCATGCCTGCTCCTGCGGCGCACCCAACAGAGGCGGGGTGCGACGGCACCCCCGTATCGACCGGCGATCCCGAACGTCAAGGCGCGACCCGGGCAGCGGGCACCGGGCGCGGGCGGCGGAAGACGGGGGGCGTAGCGGGGGGCGCAGCCCCCTGCCC
Organism: Alphaproteobacteria bacterium; assembly: GCA_040373935.1. Lineage (GTDB taxonomy): Bacteria > Myxococcota_A > UBA796 > UBA796 > UBA2385 > JBEIVK01. Next base: position 2,107 of record JBEIVK010000660.1, on the reverse strand, counting down.
CACCTGAAGAAAAGCGCGTGCGCCGCGCGTCCCGTGGGCTACGCCGGGGCCGTGGACCGAACCCGCCTTCCCTTCGCCGCGCTGCTGGCGCTCGGGGCCTGCGCCGAGCCCCAGGCGGTGCGGCCGACGCACCACCCGTTGCCCGGGAGCGGCGGCGGGCAGGGCGACTCGGCGGCGCCCGACAGCGGCGGAGCGCCCGACTCGGGCGCCGGGGGGGCGTGGCTCTCGCTGCCGGTGGCCTGCCCGGACGGGGCGCCGGCCCCCGCGCCGCTCGTCGAGGTCGGCGCCCTGTTTCTGCAAGATCACGTCTTTGCGGAGGTGCTGGACGTCGCCGTGGATGGGGCGCGCGGCCTCGCGGTGGCGGTGGGCCAGGGCGGCGTGATGGTCGTGGACCTGGCCGATCCGGCCGCCCCGCGATTTCGGGGCGCGAACGCGCCGGCCGACGGCCAGCGAGAGCATCAGGTGGTGCTGGGAGAGGGCGGGCTCGCCTACACGACGCACCGGGACTTCGGCCTCACGGTCTGGGACACCGCAGACCCCGGCCGCCCCGTGCGGGTCGGGCGCGTGAGCGACGAGGGGCTGATGGGGCTGGACCGCGCGGGCAGCCACCTGTACGTCGCCCGGTCCGATGGCGCGCTCCACACCTACTCCCTGGCAGACCCGCGGGCGCCGCGGCGCGAGCACACGCTGGCCGGCTTCGGCAACCCGCGGCAGCCGCTGGTCCTGGGCGACACGCTGGTCTTGGCGGACCACGCGGGCACGCTGCACCTGTTGTCGCGGTCAGACCCAGCGGCGCCGGCAGTGCGCGGGGCGGTGGAGCTGCCGGCGGGCGGCCTCGACGTGGCGGCCTCGGCGGACGGGCGGGCCGTGTACGTCGCGGTGGGGGCAGCCGGCGTGGCGGTGGTGGACCCGTCGGGCGCCGGCGCGCGCGTCACCACGTTGGACCTCCGGCACGCCGCGATCTCCGTGGCGGTGGATGGCGACACGCTGTGGGCGGCCACCCAGCAAGACGTCGTGGCCTTCGACGTGCGGGATCCGCTCTCTCCGCGGCCGATCGGCGGCCTCACGACCGACCAATGGGCGATGGCGGTCGCGGCGGGCGGGGGCTACGCGGTCGTCGGAGACTGGGGCTGGCTGCGCACGGTCGCCGCCGATCTCGACGCCGCGGTGCCGGACGCCCTGCTGCAAGCCCGCGCGCTCAGCCTGGATCCAGGCGGGGGCCCGGCCACGCTGGAGCTCGCCAACCTGGGCGGCGGCCCGCTCGCGCTGCACGGGGCCACCGCGTCCGACCCGCGGCTCGTGCTCCGCGCAGACCGCCGCTCCGTCGGGCCGGCCGCCGCGGCGCGCCTGCAGGTGGACTACGCGGGGCGCGGGGGTGGCGCGCCGCTGGACGCCGAGATCTGCATCTCCACCGACGATCCCGACGAGCCCACGCTGCGCCTGCGGGTGGTCGATGCCGCGGCCGGTGGCGACGCCCTCGGGCAGCCGGCCCCGGACTTCACGCTCGACACGCTCGGCGGCGAGCGGCTCACCCTCTCGGAGCAAGCCGGGTTCCCGGTGGTCCTGGTCTACTTCGCCACCTGGTGACCCGTCTGTTCGTCCGAGGTCTCGGACGTCGAACACAGCCTCTGGCGACAGTACCAGGCGCGCGGCGTGCGGGTCTGGGGCATCGCGTCGCGCGAAAACGACGATCTCGTGCGGCGCTACGTCGCCCAGCACGGCCTCACCTTCCCGGTCCTCCTGGACCGCGACGGCGCGGTGAACGCCCTCTACCGGCAAAGCCCCGCCTTCCCGACGGCGGCCTATCCCCAGGACTGGATCATCGGGGCGGACGGGCGGGTCGCCTACGTGCACAATGGGTTCGAGCCGGACGCCATGCAGGCGGTGCTCGAGGCGTGGCTGGAGGCGTGATGACCACGCGGGCGGGCGCCGGCCGGGCAGTCCGGAAAACCCCCGGGGCCCCCTTGATTGCGGGGCCGGAGCGCGCGGGCTACGGGCCGGGCAGGGGGGCAGCCGCGATGCCCGAGGGGTCCGAGGGCGCAGCACCGAGGTGGAGCCGGTCGGGCCGCGCGGCGCGCGCGGTCGCGGCGGCGCTCGGGCTTGGCTG
>JBEIVK010000437.1:0-3929 GCA_040373935.1 Alphaproteobacteria bacterium | reverse complement strand
CGGTCTGCTCCCCGGGGCATGTCCCCGGCGGGCCGGTCTGGCCGCCTTCGGGCGGCCAGCGTCGTTTTGGCCCCTCTCCACCGCCTGCGGCCCGCGCCGCCTCAGGGTGATGGTGCGGCGGTGGACAGCGCCTTTTGGGCCCGCGCCCGCGCGGCAGCGTTGAAGCCCGCGGCCCCCGGCGGGTCCCCACCCTCCGGGGCGCGAACGGCCTCGCCCAACAGGCGCTCCCGCAGGACCGCATCGTCGTTGGGGTCCAGGCCATACAAGGCGAGATCCACGAGCGGCCCGAGGTGGCCCGGCCCCTCGCGCACCGCCTCTTCGAGCAGAGGCCGCCCCGGAAGCGGGGGCGCGCCGTCCAGCGCCGGCCGCAGGCTCAGCACCAGCCCCGCGGCGCCCGCCACCCACACGCGCTCGGCCGGCGGGGCGCCCTCGACCCCGGCCGCCCACGCCGCCAAGGCCTCGAGGCCCGGGAGGTCCGGGTCCACCGCGCCGGCGCCGCGGAGGTCCAGCGCGCGGCCCCAGGCCTGCAAGGTCCAGGTTGCACAGGGCAGATCCTCCGCCCCCAGCTGGGCCACCGCGGCCGGCACCAGGCGGCCGCCGGCGGTGATCACCTGCGCCGAGAACCCCGGCCGAAGAGACAAGCAGCGCATGCCCGCCTCCCGGGCTGCCGCATACGCGCTGCCCGCGAGCGCGGGATCGCCCCATGCCGCCTGCGCGGCGAGCGCGCGCGAGAGTCGCCACAAGAGCCGCGGCTCGTCTGGGTGCCGCTCCAGCTGGAGCACCGTGTCCTGGAGCACGGGAGAGAGGTCCGCCGCGGTGGCGGCCTGGGCGTAGCGCTCGTCCAAGCTGCGGAGCTTCTTGGCGACCGGATCTCGCGACGCCTGCCGGGCCGCACACCCCACCAACAACGCAGCAACGGCCACCGCTCGAAGCCGCATCGACGCGCCCTCCTTCGACGCCGGTTAGTATCGCGGCGATACGGCGGCGCCGCCTGCCCGGGTGGTGGAACGGTAGACACAGGGGCCTTAAAAGCCCCTTCCCCGTTGGGAGTGCCGGTTCGAGTCCGGTCCCGGGCACCCTGCCCTTTGCGTGGTTGACCTCGGCCGGTTCATCCCGTATTCTTGCGCAGCGGCGGCCGCGGAGCCCGACATGGGAACGATCATCGGCATTGACTTGGGGACCACGAACTCGGTGGTCGCGTTCATGGAGCGCGGCGAGCCGCGGGTCATCATCAACGAGGAGGGCGGGCGCGTCACTCCCTCGGTGGTGGGCTTCTCCCGCGACGGCGAGCGCTTCGTGGGAGAGGTGGCCAAGCGCCAGATGCTCATGAACCCCGACGCCACGGTGTACGCGGTCAAACGCTTCATGGGGCGCCGGTTCATGGACGCCCAGGGCGACCTCGGCCTGGTCACCTACCCGGTGACGGCCGCGGCCAATGGGGATTGCGCCATCAACGTCGGCGGGCGCGCGTACTCGCCCCAAGAGCTGTCGGCGATGGTGCTTCAGAAGCTCAAAAAGGCCGCCGAAGACTTCCTCGGCGAGACGGTCACGGAGGCCGTCATCACCGTTCCGGCCTACTTCACCGACCGCCAGCGCCAGGCCACACGCGACGCCGGCACGATCGCAGGCTTGGACGTCCTTCGCATCCTCAACGAGCCGACGGCCGCGGCCCTCGCCTACGTCCACGACCGCCGCCGCGCGAGCACCATCGCGGTCTACGATTTCGGCGGCGGGACCTTCGACATCTCCATCCTCGAGGTGGACCGCGACGTCGCAGAGGTCAAGGCCACCCGCGGCAACAACCAGCTCGGCGGCGCCGACATCGACCGCCTCCTCGTCAACTGGCTGCTCGCGGAGTTCAAGCGGCAGCACAACCTGGACGTGAGCGGGGACCGCATCGTCCTCCAGCGCCTCCGGGACGCCGCAGAGCGCGCCAAGCTGGAGTTGAGCACCGCCACCTCGGCCGACATCCATCTCCCGTTCCTCGTCGCGGACGCCGGCGGCCCTCGCCACCTGCAAACCACCATCACCCGGGCGGCCTTCGAGGACATGATCGATCCCATCGTCCGCCAGACGGTCGAGGAGTGCCGGCGCGCCTTGGCCGACGCCCGGCTGGAGGCCTCCCGCATCGAGGAGGTCGTGATGGTGGGCGGCAGCAGCCGCATCCCGCTCGTCCAACGGATGGTGCAAGAGCTCTTCGGGCGCCCGCTCAACAAGGGCTTCAACCCCGACGAGGTCGTCGCCGTGGGCGCGGCGATTCAGGCGGGGATCCTCGAGGGCGAGGTCAAGAGCGTCACGCTTCTCGACGTCACCTCCTACACCCTCGGGATCGAGGTCGCGGGCGGCCGCTTCGCGGCGCTCATCCCGAAGAACACCACCATTCCCGCGCAGAAGGTCCAGCTCGTCTCGACGGTCATGGACAACCAGCGGACCGTCAAGATCCACGTCCTGCAGGGGGAGTCCACGAAGGCCCGGGAAAACACCTCCCTCGGCGAGTTCGAGCTGCAGAACATCCCGCCCGCGCCCGCCCGTGCGCCGGTGATTCAGGTCAAGTTCACCATCGACACCTCCGGGATGGTCCACGTCTCGGCCCGCGAAACCCGCAGCGGCATCGCGCAAGAGATCACCATCGAGGCCCCCACAGGGCTGAGCCGCCAGGAGGTCGAGCGCATGCGGGCCGAGCAGGCGTCGCCGGCGGTCGATGCGCGGGAGCTGCGCGCGCTGCGCGACGAGGTCGAGCGGCGCCTGGTGTCCTTGGAGGAGTTCTTGCGCTTGCACCAGGCGAGCCTGCACAAGGCGGACCTCGGCGGTGCGGAGGCGGCCCTCAAGCGCGGGCGCATGGCCTTGCTCAAGTCGAGCGACCGGTCAAACCTCGACGAGCTGCTGACGTACCTCGCCCGGTTCCAGGGGCACTTGGCCGGCAAGCTGCGCGCCGATCTGCACTGACCACCCGGGCCCCGCGAGGCCCCCCAAACGACAGAGGCCGCCCGCACGCGCGAGCGGCCTCTCGGCTTTTCCCGGGCGGGAGCGCCCGGGGAGCGTGTCAGGTGCCGGGAGTGGACTCGGCGGCCTTCTTGGCCTCCGCGGCCTTCTCCTTGGCCTTGGCCTTGTCCCACGCCTTCTTCGCCTTCTTGTCCAAGGTGGCGACGTGCAGGCCCTCCCAGTCCACAACCTCGTAGGGGATCTTGCGCTCATCCAGCTGCGGCTTGATGGACTCGACCGGGCCGACGACCGTCACGATCTCGTGGCCCTTGCAGGTCTGGAGCGCGGCCTGGATGCCAGGCACGCTCACGTTTGCCAGGTTGTCCGCGTAGGTGCCGTAGAAGGTGTCGAGATTTCCCCGCCCCGGGGCGAGCAGCGCCGAGAGCATCTGATCCGAGGACTGGAGGTTCGTGACCGAGGTGCGCGCGACGTTCCACTTGTTGGTGGACACCAGCCCGGCGTCCACCTTCCCGGCCGCGCCCTCCTCGACGATGTCGAAGAAGGTCTGGATGCCGAACCCGACGCCGCTGTTCTGGATGACCGAGGACATGATCAGCTCGGTGCTGTTGCCCCAGAAGCGCCGCGGGAAGGCATACGCGCCGTAGGTCAAGCCGGCCTGCTCGCGCAGGCGCTCGAAGGCGAAGAAGGTGAACAGCTCGCCGAGCACCTCGGTCTGCGGGCGGTCCTGCTCGCCGTTGAAGGCGAGCTGGCAGGACAGCTGCAGCTTGGACTGGGAGGTGTTGGGCTTGTCGAAGAGCAGCACCTGGCGCTCGGGGCGCGAGGTGGGGCCCGCCGGCGGGGCCAGGGTGCCGGCCGACGCCGCCCCCTGGTAGGCCCAGCTGTCGAAGAACGTGCGAACCGACTTCTCGGCTGCCGCCTCGTCGACCTTGCCGACGATGACGAGCACGGCGTTCTGCGGCTGCCACTTCGTCGCCGTCCACTCCTTG
>JBEIVK010000887.1:0-1801 GCA_040373935.1 Alphaproteobacteria bacterium | reverse complement strand
GAACGCCAGCGCCAGCGCCCCGACGCTCAGCGGCAGGCCGCGCGCCAGCTCGCCCGGCGCCCCCCACAGCGCGCGCGCCACCACGAAGGGGTGCCCCGCCGGGACACCGAGCAGGTACGTGAAAAAGGCCCCGTCGCCCTCGAAGGCCATGCCCGCCATGAAGGCGCAGGCCGGGCCGACGGACCACGCCGCGAAGCGCAGGGCCGCCGCCCGCCCCGCCGTCTGCCAGAGCCAGACGAGCGCCGGCAGCCCGGCGGCCGCCGCGTGGTGCTTGGTGGCGAAGGCCGCCACGAGCAGCAGGCCGCCCGTGCGCAGGTGCCCGCGCCGCACCGCGACCAGCGCTGCCGCCCACAGGCCGAGCCCGAGCCCGTCGATGCGCACGAGGTCGAAGAAGGCCCCCACATCTTCGTACGTGGAGGCGAAGGCCGCCACCGCCGCCGCCGCCGCCCCGGCCCGCAGCCCCTCCGCCCGCGCCGCCGCCGCGAGGGCCAGCGCCGCGAGCGCCACGCCCAGCACCGACAGCACGCGGCCGGGCAGGTAGTCGACGCCGCCCGCCAGCGCGCCCCACGCGCCGAGCACCGCATGGTAGAGCGGCGGGTAGATGAACGGGATGAAGTCCGGCCCCGGCCGCACATAGAGCGGCAGCCCGTCCGCCACCCGGGCGGCGTGGACGAGCATGCCGCCCTCCATCCACTCCAGGTCGTAGGGGGCGCCGAGGCGCGGCCCCACCGTGCGCCCCAGCAGCGCGAGCACCCACAGCAGGCCGGCCCAGGCGACGGCGTCCACCGCCGCGCGCAGCGCCCTCACGTCCCGCGGCCCAGGGCGGCCAACACCTCGCGCACCACCGCTTCTTCCAAGCCGGCGGGTGCGGCCGCCGCGGGGGCCGGCCGCGCGGGGGCCGGCCCTGCCCCGGCCGCGCCGAGCGTGTGGAGGGCCTGCTCGACCACCCGGGCCATGCGCAGCGGCGCCGCTGGCCCCACGCCCCGCGGCGAGGGGTTGGCGCAGCCCGAACAGCCCGTGCAGGCGGCGGGCAAGTCGGCCCCCGGCGCGTCGGCCGCCGCCACGGCCTCGGGCGGCCCGCCGTAGCGCTTCAGCCCCATCGCCCGCAGCTTCACGGCCTCCTCTGCCGGCAGCTCCTTGGCGCCCCCGAGGTCCCGCGCGATCTTCGTGATGAGCGCCGTGTGCTCCAGCGTCTCCAGGTTGCAGAAGGCGGTGAGCAAGTCCGGCCCGAGGCACACCGCGCCGTGGCGGTCCATCAGGATGGCGTCGTGGCGGGCGACGTAGGGCCGGATCGCCCCCGCCAGCGCCGCTGTCCCGGTCGTCTCGTAGGGCACCGTCGGCACGGTGCCGAGCGTGAGCACCACCTCCGGCAGCACGCAGCGCGCCATCGACACGTTGGCCAGCGTGAACGCCACGCTGATGGGCGGGTGCGCGTGCACCACGGCGCCCACATCCGGCCGCTCCTCGTAGCAGGCCAGGTGCATCGCCAGCTCCGACGTCGGGCTGCCCTCCCCGCGCAGCTTGCGGCCCCGGCGGTCCACCACGAGGAGATCGTCCTCGGTGAGCAGGCCCTTGTGGCAGCCGGCGCGCGTGCAGAGGACATCGCCCCCCGGCAGCCGCGCGCTCAGGTTGCCGTCCATCGCGACGAGCAGACCGCGTTGGTAGCAGAGGTGCGCGATGCGCACCATGTCCTGTCGGAGCCGGGTCTCGTTCATCGCCACCTTGTAGCGCGGCGCCCCCCTCCTCGACAATCGCCGGCCCGGGGCGCCTGCCGGCCTGCGGCCGGCACCCGGCCCTTCCG
>JBEIVK010000957.1:0-1621 GCA_040373935.1 Alphaproteobacteria bacterium | reverse complement strand
CCCGACGCCGCCGCAGCCGACGCCCTCCAAGCCGCCGCCGCCGCTGCGCTCGCTGCCGGCGCCCCGCTGCCCGTCGGCGTCTGGGCCGCGGACACCGGCGCCCTCTCCGGTGAGGGCCTGGCCATCGGCTTCGGCGGGGCCGGTGCGGCCGGTCCCGGCACCGGCCAGGCCCTGCTGCGCGCGCTGCCCACCCTCGCCGATGGCCTGCTCGGCCGCGGCTTCTCGCGCCTCGCCGCGGCGGTCTTCCCGGGGCCCGGCGCCGGCCCGAGCGTGTTGCCGCGCTTGTGGGCCGCCTCGGCGCACAACCAGCTCCAGGCCACGCTCGTCACCGAGGTGTTGGGGCTGCGGCCCGCGCTCTCGGTCGGCTATTCCTCGGGCGAGACCAACGCGCTGTTCGCCAGCGGCGCGTGGTCCGGAGTGGACGCCTTCCAATCCGAAGCCGAGGAGAGCGCCCTCTTCACGCGGCTTCTCGGCGGGCCCATGGAGGCCGTCGCGCGGGCCTGGGGGGTCGCGCAGGTCGCCTGGGGGGTCTACGCCGTGCGCGGGCCCGTGGCCGACGTGCAGGCCGCCCTCCACGGCGAGCCCCGCGCCCACCTCGCCATCGTCCACACCGACACCGACTCCGTGATCGCGGGGGATGCCGCCGCGTGCCAGCGCGTGCTCGCCCGCCTCGGTCACCCCGTCGTGCCGGTGCCGTACCCGCTCGCCGTCCACGTCCCCGAGGTCGCCGAGGTCGCCGCCCTGTGGCGCCGCTTGCACCACCGGCCGGTCTCGCCTCCCGCCTGGGCCCTCACCAGCAACGGGGTCGGCGGCCCGGTCGCCCCCACCGCCGAGGCCATCGCCGAGGCCCACCTCGCGCAGGCCACCGGCACCCTGGATCTCCGCCCCACCTTGCGCGCCGCCGCCGGGGCCCGGCTGTTTCTCGATCTCGGCCCCGGTCCCCACCTCGGCCGCTGGGCCCGCGCCGTGCTCGGCCCCACCCTCCCCGTCGTCTCGCTCGATCCGTCCGGCCCCGCCGGGCCCGTCGCCGCGCTGTTCGACGCCGCCGCCGCCGCCTGGGCCCACGGCCTGCCCGTGCGCCTCGACACCCTCGCCGCCGCCTTTCCGCCCGACGCCCTGGCCGCCCCGCCCGCGCCCGCCCGCGTCCTCACCGTCCCCTTGCACCGCCCGCCCGTGCGCCTGCCCCCCGTGCCCGCGCCCGCGCCTGCCCCGGAGCCGCCCTCCATGCGCGCCCCTGATTCCGCCGGAATGCCCCTCGCCCCCGGGCTCCCGCCCACCACCGCGCGGGTCGTGCCCGCCGCGCCGCCGCCGGTCCCGCCGCCCGCGCTGCCGGCCATGGTGGCTCCCGTCGCGCCGCCCGCAGACACGTCCGCGCTTTCTCCGCACATTCCCGCGCAAGCGCCCCCATTCTCCGCCCCGGCGGTCCTCGACCCGTCGAACCCCTTCGCCGCCCACGCCGCCGCCCAGGCCCTCGCCTTCGAGGCCCACCAGCGCTTCCTGGCCGACGCCGCCGCCCTTCAGGCCCGCTTCTTGCAGTCCCGCCAGGTGGCCCTCGTCTCCATGCTCCAGGCGGCGGGCGGTTTTGGGTCGGTCTTTTCAGAGGGCGGGGGGGGGGGGGGGG
>JBEIVK010000377.1:0-4367 GCA_040373935.1 Alphaproteobacteria bacterium | reverse complement strand
CTCGGCGGAGCGCTGGCCTTCGCGCCCGGGGTGGTGGCGGCGATGCGCACGGAAGACCCGCCGCGCTCCCCGGACTTCTACGTGGGCCCGCCGGCCGAGATGGGCGCGGTGGTGGCGCATGGTGGCGGGGTGCTGCGGGTTGGGTGGGCGCACCGGCTCGGCAGCGTGGCGCTGGGCGGCGGGCTCGTGCGGCCGCCGCTGGGCGAGGCGCGCCCGGCGCTGGTGCCGTCGGTTCGGGCCCACCTCGGTCCGGCGCGCATCGTCTACGCCTGGGGAGAATGGGGCGCCTTCCCGCGGGGCGCGAGCGACCGCCTGGCCGGTCCGATGGGCGGGCTCGGTCACGCTGGGCCGCGGGTGTGGCTGGAGGCCGGCGCGGGCCCAACGGCGGCGCGCGCCCTGCTCGGCGGGCGGGTGGCGCCGGGGGTGCGGGTCGGCGTGGAGGGCGGGTTCTCCGGTGGGGTCGCCGTCGAGGCCCCCGAGCAGGACCGCCGGGTGCTGTTGCGGTTCTCGGTGCGGCCGGCCGACCGGGACGCCGCGTGAGCGCGCGGTGGCAGCGCGCTGCGCGGGCAGGGCTCGCGGCGCTGGGGCTCGCGGGGGTCGTCGCCGCGGCGGTGCAGGTCTGGCCGCGCGGTCCTGTGGCGCTGCGCCTCGCCGCCGGCCAGCCCGAGGGCCACCGCCACGACCTCGCGTCGCTGCTCGCCGACGCCGCGCGCGGCCACGGCCTCGCCCTCTCCGTCGCGCCCACCGAGGGCAGCTTCGATACGCTGGACGCGTTGGTCGCCGGCCGTCTGGACGCCGCGCTCATCCAGGGCGGCCTGCCCGAGCGGCCCGGGGTCGCGCAGGTGGCCAGCCTCGGCGTGGAGCCGCTCCATGTGCTCGTCGGCCCGGCCTTGGGCGACGTGGCCGGCCTCTCGGGGCTGCGCGGCGTCATCAACCTGTCCACCCCCAGCAGCGGCACCCACGCGCTCGGCCACGCCCTGCTCGGTCAGCTTGGCCCCGGCCCGCGCACCGTCCAGGAGAGCAGCTACGCGGTGGTGCTCGCCGCCGCGCCAGAGGCCCGTCCAGACGTCGTCTTCGTCGTGAGCACGCCGCCCGCCGCCGTGGTGGAGCGCCTCATCACCGACGGCGGCTACCGGCTGCTGCCGGTGCCGTGGGCGCAGGGCCTGCGCGGGCGGCTCCCCGGCCTCGTGCCGGCCACCATCCCCGCGGGCACCTACGGCATCGCGCCGGCGCCCTCTCCGCCCTCGGACCTGCCGACGGTGGGCGCGCGGCTGCTGCTCGTCGCCCGCACCGATCTGCCCGCGCCGGTGGTGGCGGACCTGCTCGACACGGTGGCCGATGGGGCCTTTCGGCGGCGCGCCGGCACCCCGCCGCTCCAGCCGGAGAGCCTGCTCGCTGAGCCCGAGCTGCCGCTGCACGCCGGGGTTGACCTCTGGATCTCCCGCCGCCAACCTTTGCTCACCAGCGGGGATCTCGAGTGGATCGAGTCGCTGCGCAGCCTGCTCGCCAGCCTCGGCGTGGCGGCGTTCTTTGCGTGGCGCTGGTGGCGCGGCCGCGCCCAAGACCGCTTCGAGCCTTGGTTTGCCCAGGTCGCCGCCCTGGAGGCCCGCGCGCTCGCCATCGAGACGGCCCCGGGCCCATTGGACCTCCCAGAGATCGTTCGGCTGCGGCGCGCGCTCGGGGAGGCCAAGGCCGAAGTGCTGCGCCGTCACGCCGATGGCCGCTTGGACGCGCCCGAGCAGCTCTCCACCTTCCTCGCGCTCGTGAGCGACGCCCGCCAGATGATGGACGGGCTCCTCCTGCACGCCCGGGGCGATGGGGCGGAGGGCGTGGGTCCAGCCGAGTGATGGTCGCCTTTGCGGCTTGATTGTCGGCGGATTCTCCCCGGCTGTGTCGCCTGCGAGGTGTCACCGAGAGGTCACGCCGCCCCGCGGGCGGGTGGTCGCGGGCGGGCAGGGCCGGTGCTATTCCTGGCGGCCTCGTGGAGGTCCCCGTGTTCCGTTCGCCCCGCTCTTGGATCGTCTCCGGCATCACCAGCCTCGTCGTGCTCGCGGCGTGCGTCAACGCCGAGTCGGAGAAGGACGACACCTCCGCGGTCGAAGACTGCGCCAACGGCGTGGACGACGACGGCAACGGCGGCGCCGACTGCTGCGACGCCGCGTGCGGTGGGGACGCGGCCTGCGCGCCCGGCCTCGGCGGCACCGAGTCGGGGGCGGCCTGCGCGGACTGCGTCGACAACGACGCCGACGGCTTCACCGACGCCGACGACTGGGACTGCGAGGGCGGCGACGGCGGCGGCGACGGCGGCGGCGGGGATGGCGGCGGCGGCGCCGAGGACTGCGACAACGGCGCGGACGACGACGGCGACGGCTACGTCGACTGCGACGACTGGGACTGCGACGACGACGCGGCCTGCGGCGGTGGCGGCACCTTCGAGGGCCTCACCCCCGGCGCCTGCGCCAACGGCGTGGACGACGACGGCAACGGCTACGTCGACTGCGACGACTTCTCCTGCCTCTTCAACTTCGACGTGCTGGACTGCGTCCGCGAGGGCGACGCCACCGGCGAGTGCGACAACAGCACCGACGACGACGGCGACGAGTTCACCGACTGCGACGACCGCGGCTGCGCGTGGGCCGCCGAGTGTGGCGGCACCGGCCAGCGCGAGCAGTCCGACGCCGCCTGCAGCAACGGCACCGACGAAGACGGCAACGGCTTCACCGACTGCGACGACTTCGCCTGCCTCTACACGAGCAGCGTCACCGTCTGCCGGTGAGCGTCCCCACCCTCGCCGAGCGCATCCCGGAGCGCGGCTTCCCCGACGAAGGCGCGCTGCTCGACTGTTTCCTCGGCTGGGTGGCGGACCGCGGGCTGAGCCTCTACCCGCACCAGGAAGAGGCGGTGCTGGAGGTCGTGGCCGAGAAGCACGTCCTCCTCAAGACGCCCACCGGCTCGGGCAAGAGCATGGTCGCGACGGCCGCGCTCTTCCTCGCGCTGGCGAAGTGCTGGCGCGGCGTCTACACCTCGCCCATCAAGGCGCTGGTGAGCGAGAAGTTCTTCGAGATGTGCCGTGTGTTCGGCGCCGAGAACGTCGGCATGATGACGGGCGACGGCGCGGTCAACCCGGACGCGCCCATCCTCTGCTGCACCGCCGAGATCCTCGCCAACCGCGCGCTCCGAGACGGCGATGCGTCCGGCGTGCGCGTCGTCGTGATGGACGAGTTCCACTACTACGGCGACAAAGACCGCGGCCTCGCGTGGCAGCTCCCGCTGCTCACCTTGGCGGGCGCGCGCTTCTTGCTGATGTCGGCCACGCTCGGGGACACCTCGGCCATCGAGGCGGCCTTGGAGGCGTTCACGGGGCGGCCCGTCGCCACGGTCCGCAGCGCCGTCCGCCCGGTCCCCCTCGACTTCCACTACAAGGAGGTCCCCATCCACGAGGTGCTCGCCTGGCTGCACCAGTCGGCCCGCACCCCGGCCTACCTCGTCAGCTTCACGCAGCGCGGCGCGGCCGAGCAGGCCCAGGCCCTGCTGTCCACCGACTGGGCAGACCGCGACGAGAAGCGCGCCCTCAACGAGCGCCTCAACGGCGTGCGCTTCGACACACCCTACGGCCCCACCCTCTCCCGCATGCTGCGCGCCGGCGTCGGCCTGCACCACGCAGGCTTGCTGCCGCGCTACCGCCTGCTCGTCGAGCAGCTCGCGCAGGAGGGCCGCCTCCGGTTCATCTGCGGCACCGACACCCTCGGCGTCGGCATCAACGTGCCCATCCGCACGGTGCTGTTCAACCGCCTCTGCAAGTACGACGGGCAGAAGGTCGACATCGTCGCCGTGCGCGACTTCCAGCAGCTCGCCGGGCGGGCGGGCCGCGCCGGCTTCGACACCAGCGGCTCGGTCATCGGCATGGCCCCCGAGCACATCATCGAGAACCGCGTGGCCGAGATGAAGGCCGCCGCCAAGGGCCTCAAGAAGGTCCAGAAGAAGGGCCCGCCGCCCCACGGCTACAAGCACTGGGACGAGACCACCTTCCAGCGCCTCGTCGAGGGCGAGCCCGAGTCCTTGCAGTCTCGCTTTCAGGTCACGCACGGCATGGTGCTGGACCTCCTTCAGCAAGAAGACGCCGCCCGGCGCGCTGGCACCCCCACGCCCGGCGGCGGAATGGCCCGCCTCGCCGGCCTCATCCGCCGCGCCCACGAGACCCGCGCCGGCCGCACCCGCCACCGCCAGCAGGCCCGCCGCTTGTTCCAGGCGCTGCGCCGCGCCGAGGTCATCCAGGTCCAACCGGCCGTCGACGGCCGCGGGGCCGAGGTCCTCGTCAACCCGGACCTCCAGCACGACTTCAGCCTGTTCCACAGCCTCTCGCTCTG